>JAGDMV010000131.1 GCA_017860675.1 Chloroflexota bacterium | reverse complement strand
GCGAAGGACAGGGTCCCGGCCAGGAACCGGGCGACCGCGACCTCGTCGGCGGCGATGAGGGCGGTCGACGCGCGCGGTCCGGCCAGGCCGGCCTCGCGGGCGATGCGGAGCGCCGGGAAGCGGTCCTCGTCGGGCAGCCGGAAGTCGAGCCGGCCCGTCGCCAGTAGGTCGGGCGGCGCGACCGGCGACGGGAGCCGGTGCGGGAAGGTGATGGCGTACTGGATCGGCAGGCGCATATCCGGGGTGCCCAGCTGGGCCTTCAGCGAGCCGTCGACGAAGAGCACGGCCGAGTGGACGACCGATTGCGGATGGATCATGACCGAGATCCGCGAATAGGGCAGGCCGTAGAGCCAGTGCGCCTCGATGATCTCGAGCCCCTTGTTGGCCAGGGTGGCCGAGTCGATCGTGATCTTCGCACCCATGGTCCAGGTTGGGTGACGAAGGGCGTCGGCCGGGGTGATGCTGGCCAGGGCGGCCTCCGGCGTGTCGAGGAACGGCCCGCCGGAGGCGGTGAGCACGAGCGACTCGACCTCGCCCGTCGACTCGCCGGCCAGGCACTGCCAGATGGCCGAATGCTCCGAGTCGATCGGTCGCAGCCAGCCGAGCGGCGCCGCCAGCGGGCCCGCGGGGTCGCGCCGCGCGGCGTCGGCGGCACGCGCGCCCGCCGCTGCCATGACCAGGTGGCCACCGGCGACGAGCGTCTCCTTGTTGGCCGTGGCCACCACCCGGTTCGCGGCGAGCGCAGCAAGGACAGGCCGCAAGGCCACGATCCCGCCAGTGGCCACCAGCACCAGGTCCACGCCGTCGGCAGTGGCGAGCTGCACCAGGGCATCGGGGCCGCGGACGGCGACCGTCGCCCCGGGCAGGTCGAGCCGGGCGGCAGCTTCGTCGTCGCCCAGGGCGACCAGCGCGGGCCGGAAGCGACGTGCCTGCTCCTCGAGCGCGCGGGCTCGGCGTCCAGTCGCCAGCGCCACCACCCGGTACTGCGGCCCGAGCCGCTCGATCACCTCCAGCGCCTGCCGGCCGATCGAGCCGGTCGAGCCGAGGACCGCGACCCCGACCGAGCGCTCAGCCATGCACCAGGCCGAGGTAGACGACCAGGACCGGCGCCGCGAACAGGATCGAGTCGACCCGGTCGAGGATGCCGCCATGGCCGGGCAGCAGCGTGCCGGAGTCCTTCGCCCCGGCCGCCCGCTTGAGGAGCGATTCGGCCAGGTCGCCCGCCTGGGCGGCCACGCCGAGGAACGGCCCGAGCAGGAGCGCCTCCCACCAGGGCTGTCCGGCGAGAGCGAGCACGATCCCCACGGCCAGCAGGGCCACCAGCAGGCCGCCGATCACGCCCTCCAGCGTCTTCTTGGGCGAGATCCAGGGGAAGAACGGGCGCCGACCGATGGCGCGCCCGATCAGGTAGGCGCCGGTGTCGAAGCCCCAGACGCCGGCCAGCAGGACGAAGATCCAGAGCCGCTCCTCCCAGATCGCTCCCGACGTCGGGGCGATGCTGATCGTGGTGAGGGTCGCCACCGTACCGAGGAGACCGACATAGACCATGCCGAAGACTGTCGCCGACCAGCCGGCGAAGCCGGCAGCCGGCTCGCGGAGGGTGAAGGCGGCCACGGCCGCGATGAAGGCCAGCAGGCCGACGAGCGCGAGGCGGTCGACAGCCGCGATCCGGGCTGCCAGGTCTGCCCCGGGCGCCGGCTCGCCGAGCAGTCCGCTCGTGGCGATCGCAGGGATCGCGGCCCAGCCGACCAGGACGAGCGCCCCGGCTGTCACGCCCCAGGAGATCGGCGCCCGGCCGGCCCCGGCAAGAAGCCGCTCGGCCTCTCGACCGGCGAGCGTCGCCAGCAGCAGCACCAGGAGGCCGATCCCGAGGCCGCCGGCGGCGATGGCGACGACGACCACGGGAACGATGACGAATGCGCTGATGGTCCGCTCGCGCATGGCCGGCGCCTACCGTCCGAACCGCCGCGTCCGCGAGGCGTACTCCTCGAGCGCGGCATCGAACGCTTCCGGCCCGAAGTCGGGCCAGGACATCGGGCAGGAGCAGAACTCGGCGTAGGCCGACTGCCAGATGAGGAAGTTCGACAGGCGTTGCTCGCCGCCGGTGCGGATCACCAGGTCCGGGTCGGGCAGGCCCGCCGTGTAGAGCGCTGCGGCGATCGTCCCCTCGTCGATCTCGGCGGCGGGGACGCCCGAGACGACGATCCGGCGGACGGCGTCGACCAGCTCGGTCCGGCCCCCGTAGTTGAAGGCGATGTTGAGCTGCAGGCGGTCGCCCGCGGCGGTCGCCTCGAGCGCCTCCTCGACCTGGGCGCGCAGGTCCTGGGGCAGCTCGGCCAGGCGGCCCAGGACGCGGACCCTCACGCCCTGGGCGACGAGCTCCGGCGTCTCCGAGCGGATCGCCGCCGCCAGCAAGCGGAAGAGGCCCGCGACCTCGTCGTCGGACCGGGCCCAGTTCTCGCGCGAGAAGGCGTACAGCGAGAGGACCGGGATCCCCGCGTCGACCACGTGGCGAACCAGCCGCCGGACGGCGTCCACGCCGGCCACGTGGCCGTCGATGTCGGCCAGGCCGCGCTCGCGGGCCCAGCGCCGGTTCCCGTCCATGATCACGGCCACGTGCACCGGCCGCGCATCGACGTCGGCGGCGCCGCCCGCCGGCCGCTCGGCGTCGGGTGCGGACACCTCGGCCCCAGCGCCGGCGATCGACCGGCAGTCCGTCGGCCGGGCGACCCGCGGCTGAACCACTAGAACTCCAGGACCTCGCGCTCCTTGGCGGCGCCCACCCGGTCCACGTCAGCGATGTGCCGGTCAGTCACCTTCTGGAGGCTGTCGAGCTCGCGGAACGAATCGTCGGTGCCGATCGTCCCGTCCCGTTCCTCCCTCTTGATCGCCTCGGCGGCGTCGCGGCGGAGATTGCGGATCTCCACCCGCGCCTCCTCCATGCGGCGGTGGACGACCTTCACCAGGTCGCGCCGCCGCTCCTCCGTGAGCGGGGGCAGGTGCAGGCGCACCACGGTGCCGTCGACGTTCGGAGTCAGCCCGATGTCGCTCTTCAGGATGGCCTTCTCGATGGCGCCGAGGACGCCCCGGTCCCAGGGCTGGATCACGATCTGGTGGGGCTCCGGGACGCTGATGCCGGCCAGCTGGTTGAGCGGCGTCGGCGTGCCGTAATACTCGACGAGCAGGCGCTCGACGAGGGCGGTCGAGGCGCGTCCGGTCCGGACGCCGGCCAGATCGCGCTCCATCACCTCCACGGCCCGAGCCATCTTCGGCTCGACGGCGGCGAGAACCTGGCTGCTCATGCGGTTCCACCTCCGTGGATGCGCGTCCCGACCGGCTCGCCGAGGGCGGCCCGGCGGATGTTGTCCGGGGCGTTCAGGTCGAAGACGATGATCGGCAGGTCGTTCTCCATGCAGAGCGACACCGCGGTTGCGTCGAGCACCTTCAGCCGCTCGGTCAGCACGTCGGCGTAGGTCAGCTCACTGTAGCGCCGCGCCCCGGGGTGCACCAGCGGGTCGGCGTCGTACACGCCATCGACCTTGGTCGCCTTGAGCAGGACGCTGGCCCCGATCTCGACCGCCCGGAGGGCGGCGGCGGTGTCGGTGGTGAAGTAGGGGTTGCCGGTGCCGGCCACGAAGATCGCCACTCTCCCCTTCTCCAGGTGGCGGATGGCTCGCCGGCGGATGTACGGCTCCGCGATCTCGTTCATCGCGATGGCGGTCATGACCCGGGTCGGGATGCCGACCCGCTCCAGGGCGTCCTGCAGGGCGAGTCCGTTCATGACCGTTGCCAGCATGCCGATGTAGTCACCGGTGGCCCGGTCCATGCCGCGCGCCGCGGCGGCCAGCCCGCGGAAGATGTTGCCGCCCCCCACGACGATTCCCACCTGGACGCCGTCCTTCACCGCGGCCGCCACCTGGCCGGCGATGAACGAGCAGAACGCCGGATCGACGCCGTAGGATCGTTCCCCCAGGAGCGCCTCCCCGGAGAGCTTGAGCAGGATCCGGCGGTAGCCGCCGGGCGTCTCCTCGCTGCCCATGGCGGTTCTCCTAGCGGTCCTCTGCCAGGGCGAAGCGGACGAAGCGCCGCACGACGATGTTCTCGCCGATGGTGGCGATCGCGTTCGTCACCAGGTCGCGGACCGTCATGTCGGTGTCGCGGAAGGGCTGGTCGAGGAGGCAGACCTCGGCATGCCACTTCTTCAGCTGGCCCTCCACGATCTGCTGGCGAACGCTGTCCGGCTTGGCCTGGACCGCCTCGTCGGCCAGCAGCGCGGCGCGCTTCTCCTCGACGTCGGCGGCCGGGATCGCAGCGGCGTCGACGTAGAGCGGCGACAAGCCGGCAACCTGCATCGCGAGCTCGCGGACGAGCTTGGCGAACTGCTCGGTCCGGGCCACGAAGTCGGTCTCGCAGTTCACCTCGACCAGGACCCCGACCCGACCGCCGGGGTGGATGTAGCTGGCCACCAGCCCCTCGCGGGCCTCGCGGGCGGACCGCTTGGCGGCCGCGGCCAGACCGCGCTCGCGCAGGATGACGACGGCCTTCTCGAAGTCGCCGTCGGCCTCCAGCAGCGCGCGTTTGCAGTCCATCATGCCGGCGCCGGTCTGCTCGCGCAGCGCCTTGACGTCGGCGGCGGTGATGTCGGACATCTGGGTGCGATCTCCTGTTGCATCGTGGCCGGGTGTCTCGACTGCCGGCCGGGGCCGTGGACGGGTGGTCAGTCTGCGGCCGGGCCGTCGTCGCCGGCCGGCTCAACGAGGTGCCGGACCTCGGGCAGCAGCTCCTCCTCGAGGTCGGGCTCGAAGGTGAGGGCGCCGCCGGCGGCGGCCAGCTGGGCGACGAGCTCTTCCTCGGTCGCAGCCTCCACCTCGTAGCCGGCGAAGGGCTCGACCTCGAGCTCCGGCTCGGGCTCGCGCTCGGCCCGGGCGGCGCGTTCGCGCGCCCCCTCGATCGCCGCGTCGGCGACAAGCTGGCAGAGGAGACGGATCGAGCGGATCGCATCGTCGTTGGCCGGGATGATGTAGTCGATCTCGTCGGGGTCGACGTTCGTGTCGCCGGTGCCGACGATCGGGATCTCGAGCTTGCGGCACTCGGTCACCGCGATCCGCTCGCGGGCCGGATCGACAATGAAGACGGCCCCGGGCAGGCGCTTCATCTTGCGGATGCCGCCGAGCGAGATCCGCAGCCGGCGAAGGTCCTCGTTGAGGCGCGAGGCTTCCTTCTTGGGCAGCCGCTCGAAGTCGCCGGCCGCGGCGCGCGCCTCGAGCTGCTCGAGCAGTCCGAGGCGCTTGCGGATGGTCACGAAGTTGGTGAGCATGCCGCCCAGCCAGCGCGAGGTCACGTACGGCTGGCCGGCGCGTTCGGCCTCCTCGGTCACGGGCTCCTGGGCCTGCTTCTTGGTGCCCACGAACAGGATGGCCTCGCCCCGGGCCGTCGTCTCGCGCACGGCGGCGAGGGCCATGTCGAGTCGCTGGACGGTCTGGGCGAGGTCGATGATGTGGATCCCGTTGCGCTCGGCGAAGATGAACGGGCGCATCTTGGGATTCCAGCGGCGCGTCTGGTGGCCGAAGTGG
>JAGDMV010000021.1 GCA_017860675.1 Chloroflexota bacterium | reverse complement strand
GGTGCGGTTCCAGGCGCGAACCACCGCCCGGCCGTTTCTCAGGTCGATCACGGCGATGCCCGCCGTCGCCTGGGTGAAGCTCCAGAAGCGCTCGAGGGGCAGGCCGAGGAGCGCCAGCAGCACAACCTTGAAGATGCCGTCATGGCCCACCAGGATCGTCCACGGTCCCGCGTGCGGGTCGTAGAAAGAGGGCACCGCCGCGTCCGGAGGGGCGGCCGACGGCGGGCTCCCCGCCGTGGTCGCCGAGCCCGGTCTCGATGCCGTCCGGCCACCCGGGGCCGGGGCATCCGCGGCCGAGTCTCGCGGCGCCGCCGCAAGCTCGGCGACGACGCGGTCGAGCGCCGCCCGGGCTCGCGCGTCGGCCTCGGCCAGGGATTCGCCGCCCGGCGCATGGACCACTGTCGGCTCCCGCCGCCAGCCGGCGATGGTCTCCGGGTAGCGCGCCTCCACCTCGCCCTGGAGCAGTCCCTCCCACTCGCCCTGGCCCACCTCGAGCAGGTCGGGCTCCACTCGCAGGGGAGGCGCGGGGCGGCCGGCGGCGACGAACGCGGCGCGGACAGCCGCGGCCGTCTCGACCGCCCGGCGCAATGGCGAGTGGACGATCGAGACCGGGTCACCTGCCGGCACCGGCAGGTGAGGCGGGGAGGATGGCTCGGCAAGGCGGTTCCCGGCGAGGGCCGCCTGCCGGCGGCCGAGCTCGGACAGGGGTGACTGCCGCTGCCCCTGGAAGCGCCCGGCGGCCAGGTCCTCGGACTCGCCGTGGCGGACGAGCACGAGCGTGGCCGCGAGGCCGGGAGGGATCGCGACCGGGCTCGGAAGCGCCGGCCCGCTCGCCTCGCTCACGCCTCGGGCGCCATCTCGACCTGGCCGAGCTCGACAACCCGGAGGTCGGTGATGCTGTCGATCGCCCGGATCGCGGCGGCCACAGCCGGCGGCACCGCGTCGTCGAGGGCGAGGACCATCACCGCGTCGCTGCGTGGCGCGGAGCGACCGAGGTGCATCGTGCTGATGTTGATGTCGGCGGCGCCGAGGATCATGCCGACCCGGCCGATCATCCCGGGCTGGTCGGTGTGCGGCGCGACGACCATCCACGGCGCCGGGGCGACGTCGAGCCAGTACTCGTCCAGCCGGACGATCCGCGGCTCGCCGTTCGTCAGCGTGCCGGCCACGGCCCGGGTGCGCCCGCCGGCCACCTCGGCCCAGAGGGTGATGAGCGACGAGAACGTCCCGGCGATCTCCGTCCGCCGCTCGACCACGGCCAGGCCGCGGGTCTTCGCCAGCAGCGGGGCGTTGACCAGGTTGACCCGCTCAGTGGTCGTACCGGCCAGGAAGCCGCAGATCGCTGCCCCCTGGAGCTGGGCGGTGTCGTAGGCGGCGAGGTCGCCGGCGATCTCCACGGTGAGGGTCCGGATCGCCTCGCCGGCGTACTGGCGGAAGAACCGGCCGAGCGTCTCGGCCAGGGGAACGTACGGCCCGACGGCACGGGCGGTCTCCGGGGTGAGGAGCGGTGCGTTCACCGCGTAGCGGGCCGGCCGCCCGTCGAGCACGTCGAGGACCTGCAGCGCGGCCTCCTCGGCGACCGCCACCTGGGCCTCCGCGGTCGAGGCGCCGAGGTGCGGCGTGAGGACGGTGCGCGGCGCGTCGAGCAATGGCGAATCGGCCGGAGGCGGCTCCGACGCGTAGACGTCGAAGGCGGCGCCGGCCAGGCTCCCGGCCTTCAGCGCCTCGGCCACGGCAGCTTCGTCGACCACGCCCCCGCGGGCGACGTTCACGAGGAATGCGGTCGGCTTCATCCGGGCCAGCTGCTCGGCCCCGATCATGCCCCGCGTGGCCTTGGTCGCCGGCACGTGGAGGGTCACCACGTCGGCCCGGGCGAGGAGCGCGTCGAGCTCGACCAGCTCGATGCCGTGGAGGGCCGCCTGCTCCGTGGTCACGAAGGGATCGACGCCGATGACCAGCATCTCGAACGCCCGGGCTCGCTCGGCCACGGCCCGGCCGATCTTGCCGAGGCCGATGATCCCGATCGTCTTGCCCCGCAGCTCGACGCCGGTGAAGGCGCTCCGCCTCCATTCGCCGCGGCGGACCGAGGCGTCTGCCGGGGCGACCTTGCGGGCGACGGCGAGGAGCAGGGCGAGCGTGTGCTCGGTGGCGGCGATCGTGTTGCCGGTCGGCGCGTTGACGACGGTGATGCCGGCCCGGGTGGCGGCATCGAGGTCGACGTTGTCGACGCCCACCCCGGCCCGGCCGATCACCACCAGGCGGGAGCCCGCGGCGATCATCGCCGCGTCGACCTTGACCTGGCTGCGGACGACGAGGGCGTCGTAGTCGGGCAGCATCGCCCGGTACTCCTCGGGGGTGAGCCCCGGGCGCTCGTCGACGTCGTGCTCGCGGCGGAGGATCTCGACGCCCTCGGTTGCGAGCGGCTCGGCGACCAGGATCCTCATCGCTGCACCTCCTGCGGGACGACGGCCCTGCCCGCCTCACGGGCTGCCAGCTGGGCGGCTGCCACGGCGGCCCCGGGCTCGACCGGGCGCCCGACCGCGAGCGACGCCTCCTCCAGCACGGCCAGCAGGCCGAGCACGTGGTCGAGGACGATGAAGCCGAGGTGCCCAACCCGGAAGATGCGGCCCTTGAGCTTGCCCTGGCCGCCTGCCAGGACGAGACCTCGCGCCTTGTACTCGCCGCTGAACGCCTTCCAGTCGAGCCCCTCCGGGACCCACGCCGCGGTGACAGTGTCGGAGGCGCAGGCGGGATCGGCCAGGAGGTCGAAGCCGAGGGCCCGCAGGCCCGCCCGGGTGGCGGCGCCGCAGGCGCGGTGGCGGGCGAACACGCCGGCCGGCGTCTCGGCCTCCATGAGGCGCAGGCCCTCGTCGACCTGGTACATCACGGCGACGGCCGGGGTCCAGGGGGTCTGGCCGGTGGCGGCGCTCTCGCGGTGGCGGCGCAGGTCGAGATAGAAACGCGGCATCCGGGCCGTCTCCATGGCCGCCCAGGCTCGATCCGAGGCCGAGATGAAGGCCATGCCCGGGGCCGCCATCCAGGCCTTCTGCGAGCCGGTGACGGCGATGTCGACTCCCCAGGCGTCGGCCTCGAACGGGATCGCGCCGATGCTGCTCACCCCGTCGACGAGCAGGAGCGCCTCCGGTGCGACCTCGCGGGCGACCGCGGACAGCTCGGCCACCGGGTTCGTCACCCCGGTCGAGGTCTCGTTGTGGGTCAGCAGGATCGCCCGGACGCCGGGTTCCTCGGCGAGGGCGGCCCGGAGCACGGCCGGCTCGATCGCCCGGCCCCACTCGGTCTCGAGCCGGCGGACCGAGGCGCCGTACACCTCGGCGACCTTGGCGAAGCGGTCGCCGAAGGCGCCGGTGGTGGCGGCCAGGACGCGATCGCCGGGGGAGAGGACGTTCACCACGGCCGCCTCGAGACCACCCGAACCCGCGCAGGTCAGGAGCACCACGTCGCCGGCGGTGCCGAAGAACGGGCGCATCGCGGCCACGATCCGGCCCTGCAGCGCCGCGTACTCGGGACCGCGGTGGTTGATCATCTGCCGGCCGCCCGCCTCGCGGACGGTCGGGGGCAGCATCGTCGGCCCGGGAATGCGCAGGTTGGTCTCGAACGTGCTCACGGCCTCCTCCTGGTGGTGCGGGGAGGCGGCTAGAGTAGGGGACTGGACGGCGGGGCGCTACCGTTGTATATATGACCGCATATGGCGCTCAAGCGGACGACCATCCTCGCCGATCCCGACCTCCTCGACCGGGTGGACCGCCTGGCCCATCGCCGGCGGACCACGAAGACGGCGGTCATCACCGCCGCTCTCGAGGCGTACCTGGCGTCCGATGACGGCGGCCCCCGGCTGACCTTCCTCGGCGTCGGCCGGAGCGGGCACGGACGGCTGTCGCTCGACGGCCGCTCCATCGCCCGGCGCGAGCTCGGCGGACGGCGTCGGGCCGACGTGCCCCCGCGCTGAACGGTTCGCCGTGGCGATCCTGCTGGACGGCTCGACGATCGTGGCGGCGGCCGACACGGCCGACCTGAACCATGCCGCGGCGCGGGCCTACCTCGAGCGGGTCGACGAGCCGCTGCTGGTCGGGGCGCTGACGCTGGCCGAGATTGACCACCTCTTCCAGCGCGAGCTGGGGTCCGCGGCGACGCTGGCCCTGCTCGACTCGATCGCCAGCGGCGCGCTGCGCGTGGTGCAGCCGACGGACGCGGACCTGGCCCGTGCCGGCGAGCTGCTGGCGGCCGCCGCCGAGCACCGGCCGCGGCTGGCCGACGCCCTGCTCGTCGCCGCGGCCCTCCGCCTGGGCATCCGCCGGGTTGCCACCTTCGACCGGCGGCCGATCGCCGTCCTCGCGCCGCGCGGGCCCCGCGGCGAGCGGCCGTTCGACCTCGAGCCCTAGATGCGGCGGGCCGGACGGCGGGCGGCCGTCATCGTCGGGGTCCTGGTGGTCGTGATGGCGGGCGCCTGCTCGCCCAACCCACGCGGCACGGCCGGCGTGAGCTCGCCGCCGCCGCTGCCGACGACCAGCCCGGCATGGGCGCGCCTGGACTGGACCGAGGCGGGCCGGCTGACCGGGTTCGGGCAGGAGGCACGGATCTCGGCCCTGGCGGCTCGCGATGGCCTCGTCGTGGCCGGGGGGACGACGGGGGCCGACTCGCCGACCGGGCTCATCCTGCTGACCAGGGACGGACGCGGCTGGCAGCGGGCCGACGACCCCGACCTCGAAGGCGTGGCAGTCGAGGATCTCGCGGCGACCGACGACGGCTTCGTGGCCACCGGTGCAGACGGGTCCGGGCCCGGTGTCGCAAGCGTCGTGCTGCGATCGGCGGACGGTCGGAGCTGGGAGCGGATCGCGACCCTGCCGGGGGTGTCGCTGCGCCGGGTCGTGGCCGGCCCGTCGGGTTTCATCGCCCTCGGCGATGGCGACGGCGGCGACGGACAGGTGCAGCTCCTCTCCTCGGTCGACGCAGTGCGATGGGTGCCGGTGTCGTCGCCGGCGTTCGACGGCGCGACGATCGCCGACATCGCCTCGGTGAGTGGCGGCTGGGTCGCCGTCGGGAGCGACGCCCGCCGCGCCCGCGCCTGGACCTCGGCAGATGGGCGGGCCTGGACGGCAGCGCCGATGGACGGCGCGGAACCGGTGCCCGGCATCGAGTCGGTCGGGATCCGCGACCTGACGACGTCCGGCACCGGACTGATCGCGCTCGGCACCGATGACCCGCCATGCGAGGGCGACCCCGAATGGTGCCCGCACTTCGGGGCTGCCTGGTGGAGCCGCGACGGGACGGACTGGCTTCGCCTGCCGACCGACGGGCCGCTCGGCCAATGGGGTCAGCGCGTCTTCTCGGCCGGCGACGCCGGGTT
Source organism: Chloroflexota bacterium (assembly GCA_017860675.1). Classification (GTDB taxonomy): domain Bacteria; phylum Chloroflexota; class Limnocylindria; order Limnocylindrales; family CSP1-4; genus CTSoil-043. Next base: position 8,933 of record JAGDMV010000021.1, on the reverse strand, counting down.
CGTCGTCTTCGACGGCTCGGCCGTGCTCCTCTCGACGGAGGGCTACGACTGGCCCGAGATCCCGACCAACGGTCCGGCCCCGCGCTATCTCCACGTGGACAAGGCGGTGATGACCGGCGACCTGTTCGTGGTCGCGGGGTCATGGATCGCCGAGGAGCCGGCCACCCTCGGCATCGGCGCGGCCCGCATCCGGCGCTAGGCGGGCGACGCGGCGCCGGGCACGTCGGGGCGGATGCCCGCATCCGCGGCATCGGGCACGGTCCCGGGGGGAGCGGCTGTCAGGAGCCGCTGCGATCGGGGTCGTGACCCTCGGCCGGCAGGTCGCGGAGTCGCGCCAGGCGGTCGCGGATGGCCGCCTCGGCGCCCCTGTCGCTGGGCTCGTAGAAGCGGCGTCCCCGGAGGCTCGGCGGCAGGTACTCCTGGTCGATCGCCGACGGGTCGTCGTGGGGGTTGCGGTAGGTGCGGGCGACCGGCCGGAGGTGGGACGGCACGGGCCGGGTTCCATCCGCCCGGACGACCTCGCGGGCGGCGAAGAAGGCGCGACCGGCTGCCGGCGACTTGGCCGCGGCCGCCAGAAAGGCCGTCGCCTGGGCAAGTGCGTACAGTCCCTCGTCGTTCGTCTCGGCCCCGACCCGCTCGACCGCCCCGAGCGCCGCGACCGCCAGCGGCAGGCCCTGCGGCTCGGCATTGCCGACGTCCTCCGAGGCGCTGATCACCAGCCGCCGGGCGAGATAGCGGGGGTCCTCGCCCGCCTCGAGCGCGGTCGCCAGCCAGTACAGGGCGGCGTCCGGATCGCTGCCGCGGATGCTCTTGATGAACGCGCTGATGACCCCGGAACGGTCGTAGTCGAGCGTCGCCGACTGCGCGGCCCGCTGCACGTCGGCCGCGCCGACGGCCAGCGGCCCTGGCGGTGGCCCGTCCGATGCCTCGGCCGCGCGCCGCTCGGCCAGGGTGGTGGCCGTCTCGAGGATGCCGAGCAGGCGCCGGGCGTCACCCGAGGCGTAGCCGAGCAGCTGCCGCCGGGCGACCTCGTCCAGCGCGAACCGGCCGCCGAGCCCGCGCTCCGGGTCGGCCAGGGCGCGGTCGGCGATCTCGGCCAGCTCGGAACCGCCGAGCGGCTCGAGGCGGAAGACTCGCAGCCGCGACAGCAGCGGCGGCGTGATCCCGCCGGCGAAAGGCGGCTCGGTGGTCGCCCCGACGAGCACGATGGTGCCCGCCTCCACATGCGGCAGCAGGGCGTCCTGCTGCGCCTTGCTGTAGCGATGCAGCTCGTCGAGCAGGACGACCGTGGTCTCGCCGGCCAGCTCGGCAGCGTCGCGGGCGGCGGCCACAGTCTCGCGCAGCGAAGCGACGCCGTCAGTCGTCGTGTTGAGCTGCGAGAACCGCGCTCCCACGGCCTCGGCCAGCAGCCGTCCGATCGTCGTCTTGCCCGACCCCGGCGGTCCCCAGAACACCATCGAGGGCAGGCGGCCCCCCTCGACCAGGCGCCGCAGCGGGGCGCCCGACCCCAGCAGGTGAGCCTGGCCGACCACCTCGTCGAGCGACCGGGGGCGCATCCGAGCGGCCAGCGGGACGAGCTCGGCCGGCGGGCTGAAGAGGGGTTCGGGGGCTCGCCCGCCGGCGCGGCGGCCGGTCGCGGGCGGACGACGTGCGCTCACCGCCCGATGGTACGCGCGGGCGCTGGGCGCTGCCCGGAGAGGCTCAGAAGTTGCCGACGATTCCCGCCACGTGGAGGGCGAAGATCACGAGGAGGATGGCGAACAACGCCGAGAAGACGATCGCGATCCGCCGCAGGTCGCGCGACACGTAGCGGTATTCGTCGGCCGCCACCGCCGCGAGCGAGCCGGACAGAGCGGATCGGCTGCGCGGGGCCACGTCGTCCTCGGTGCCCCGACGCCGGCCCCGGCGCTCGCGTCCTGTCGCGGCCTCACGCTCCTCGGCCATGATCGCCGCTTCCAGCTCCTCCGCCCTGGCGAGCTCCTCGTCGGTCAGCCCGGCGGCGGGCCGAGCGGGCGTCGTGGGAGTGGCCGGCCGGGCCGGCACAGGCCGTGCCGGCGGACGAGCAGCGCCGTGGCGCGACGGTGAACGCTGGCCGGGTCGCGGGCCGCGCTGGCGCTTTGCCATGCTGGACGGAGCCTCCGTTGACGCTCGAGGAATGGCGCCGGAGCAAATCGCCTCCTCGCCGTGCGGGAGTCTAGCACCGGGGAGAGTGGCAGGCCTCCGCAGGATCCCGGCAGCGACGGCGGTCCGGCCGCACGGTGCGCTCCACGCCGCGCGGTTCAGCCGAGCCGGTGCGGCGCGGTGCGGGAGCGTCGGCCCCCGGCCCGCGAAGGAAGTCTGCGCCAGACGGCCCCTGCTAGACTCGGCCGGTACCCCCGGAGGAACCCGTGCCCGACGTGTCCGCCATCTTCGACGACCCTGCAGGCCCGCTGGCGCTGCTGGCCGCCGCGGCCGCGCTTGTCCTGCTCGTCGTCGTCCTGGTCCTCGCCCGGCAGGTGACCGGGCTCCGCCGGCGAGTGGAGGCCCTCACCCGCGGCGCCGACGGGCGGGACCTCGCCGGCGTGCTGGAGGCCCACCTCGACAAGGTCTACGCCGTGTCCCACCGCCAGGACGATCTCGAGCGGCGGGCCTCCGTGCTCGAGGCCACCCAGGCGCGGACGGTCCAGGGTGTCGCCCTGGTCCGCTTCAACCCGTATGACGACACCGGCGGCAACCAGAGCTTCGTCCTTGCCGCCGTGGATCCCGGCGGGAACGGCGCGATCCTGACCAGCCTCCACGCCCGCAACCAGACCCGCCTGTATGGGAAGGCCGTGGTCTCCGGCGCGATCGACGGCCAGGGTTCGGCCGAGGAGGACGAGGCCCTCCGGCTGGCGCTCGCCCGCGCCGCCGGCCCCGCCCAGCGGTGACCCGGACCCCGGCGCGCGCTCGGGGGCGCCGGAGAGAGCCCGCACCGCTCGAGCAGATCCCGGTCTGGCGCGAGCACGTCCTCACATCCGAGGAGACCGAGGGCCTCGCCGCGCCGGTGGGCGCGGACGTCCTCCTCGAGGGGCTCAACCCCGAGCAGCGCCGGGCAGTCACCTTCGGCGCCGGCCCGTTGCTGGTGGTGGCCGGGGCGGGGACCGGCAAGACCCAGGTCGTCACCCGGCGGATCGCCTGGCTGATCGCGGCCAAGCACGCCCGCCCGGCCGAGATCCTCGGCCTTACCTTCACCGACAAGGCAGCCGAGGAGATGCAGGTCCGGGTCGACCAGCTCGTGCCGTACGGCTACAACGACGCCGTCATCGCCACCTTCCACGCCTTCGGCGACCGGGTCGTCCGCGAGTACGCGCTGGAGCTCGGGCTGCCGACCGACCCCCGCGTACTGTCGCGGCCGGAGAGCGTCATCTTCCTGCGCGAGCGGCTCTTCGCGCTCGGGCTCGACGTCTACCGCCCGCTGGGTGACCCGACGCGCTTCCTCGACGCGCTGGCGACGCTCTTCTCGCGGCTCAAGGACGAGGACGTGAGCCCGTCCCAGTACGCGGCCCATGCCGCCCGGCTGGCGGCCGAGGCCGAGGCGGCCGACGACGACGCGCTGCGCGAGGAGGCCCGCCGCCAGGCAGAGCTGGCCGGTGCGTTCGGCCGCTACCAGGCGCTGCTGGGGGAGGCCGGGGCGATCGACTTCGGCGACCAGGTGAGCCTCGCCCTGCGGCTGCTGCGCGAGTCGCCGTCCGCGCGGCGCGAGGTCCAGGGCCGCTTCCGCTACATCCTCGTCGACGAGTTCCAGGACGTGAACCAGGCCCAGCTGGAGCTGGTCGCCCTGCTTGCCGAGCCGCATCGCAACGTGACCGTGGTCGGCGACGACGACCAGTCGATCTATCGCTTCCGGGGGGCGGCCACCGGCGCCATCCTCGACTTCCTCGACCGCTTCCGCGGAGCGAGGACCATCGTCCTGCGGCGCAACTACCGGTCCTTCCCGCCGATCCTCGACGCCGCCCAGCGCCTGATCCATTTCAACGACCCCGACCGGCTCGAGGTCCGTCACGGGATCGCAAAGCGCCTCGTCGCCACCCGGCGCGCCCCGGACCCCCGACCCGTCACCCACCGTGGCTTCGCCGCCGGCTCGGAGGAGGCGGACTGGATCGCGTCCGAGATCGGCCGCCGGATCGCGGCCGGGGCGGCCCCGCGCGACTGCGCCGTCCTGGTCCGGGCCAACGCCGAGGCCGACCCGATCCTGCGCTCCCTCAACGTGGCCGGCATCCCCTGGCGCTTCTCGGGCAGCTCGGGCCTGTACGGCCGGCCCGAGGTCCGCCTGCTGCTGTCGTTCCTGCGGGCGGTCGCCGACCCCGGCTCGTCCGTCGACCTGTACGCACTGGCCGCCTCGGAGCTGTACGGCGTGCCGGGCGACGAGCTGGCCGCCCTGGCAGGACGCGCCCGGCGGACGAACCGGAGCCTGTGGGAAACGCTCGCCGAGGCCGAGACCCAGCCGGGCGCCGTGCGCCTTGCAGCGGCGACCCGGGCGGCGATCGGGCGCCTGGCCGAGGACGTGCGCCGCTATGCCGACCTCGGCAGCCGGCGGCCGGCCGGGGAGATCCTCTACGCGTTCCTGAAGGAGTCGGGCTGGCTGCGGCGCCTGGCCGGCTCCTCGTCACCGGGTGCGGAGGAGGCGCTGGCCAACGTCGCCCGCTTCTTCGAGATCGTCCGTGCCCAGTCGGCCCTGCTGGCCGACGACCGGGCCGTCTTCCTCGCTCCCCACCTGCGGACGCTGATCGAGGCCGGCGACGACCCGGCGACGGCCGATCTCGACCCCGAGGCCGATGCCGTCTCGGTCGTGACCGTGCACAAGGCGAAGGGCCTGGAGTGGCCGGTCGTGTTCCTGGTCGGGCTGGTCGACGGACGCTTCCCGGCCCACGGCCGGCGCGAGAGCCTGGCCGTGCCAGACGCGCTGGTCCGCGGCGCGGCGCCAGCCGGCGACGTCCGCCTCGCCGAGGAGCGGCGGCTCTTCTACGTGGCGATGACCCGGGCGCGGGACGAGCTGCTCCTGAGCCACGCTCTCGACTACGGCGGAAGACGGACCCGCAAGGTCTCGCCGTTCGTGCTCGAGGCGCTCGATCTGCCGGCGACGGCGACCGGCCCGGCCACTCCCGCGCGTCCTGCCGAGCGGCTGGCGTCGTTCGCGGCGCCGGGCGAGCCGGTGCCCGCCGGGCGTGCCGCCGCGTCCGGCCAGCCTCTCCTGCTCTCCTTCTACCAGGTCGACGACTACCTGACGTGCCCGCTCAAGTACCGCTACGTGCACGTGCTGCGGGTGCCGATCGCCCCCCACCACGCGATCGTCTACGGGGCGGCCCTGCACGGCGCGGTGAGCGAGTTCCACCGCCGCCAGGCACGCGGCGACCCGATGAGCGAGGCAGAGCTGGTTGCGGCCTTCGAGGCGGCCTGGTCGAACGAGGGCTTCGTCTCACGCGAGCACGAGGAGGCGCGCCTGGCGGCTGGGCGCGAGGCGCTCCGCCGCTTCCGCCAGGAGCAGCTCCGTCCGAGCGCGATCGTGCCAGCCTACGTCGAGCGCGAGTTCGCCTTCACCCTCGAGGGCGACCGGGTCCGGGGCCGCTGGGACCGCGTGGACGTGATCCCGGCGGGAGGCAATGGTGAGGACGCCGCCGTTGGCGCGGACATCGTCGTGGCAGGGGATGGGAGCGATCCCGGCCCAGCCGCCGCTTCGCCTGGCCCGATCGCTGAGCAGGCGGCCGACGTGGTGGAGCCCACCCTGCCGCTCCTCCGCGAGCGGGTGGTCATCACCGACTACAAGTCGTCCGATGTCCGGGACCCCGCGAAGGCACGGGAACGCTCGCGCGAGTCGCTCCAGCTGACGATCTACGCGATGGGCTGGCAGGCGCAGACGGGGCGGCTCCCGGACGCAGTCGCGCTGTACTTCCTCGAGTCGGGCCTGGTCGGCACGTCGGTCGTCGACGACGCCCGGCTCGGGGTTGGCCGCGAGGCGATCCGGCGCGCGGCGGCCGGCATCAGGGCGGGCTCGTTCGAGCCGACGCCGTCGTGGGTCGCCTGCTCGTGGTGCGCCTACCGCGAGATATGCCCGGCGAGCGTCGCGCGGTGAACGAGGGCTGGCGAACCGGCGGCGGGACCCGGCCCGCCTCGCCGGACCTCCTCCGGGCGATCACCTTCGACTTCGGCAACACCCTGGTGCCGGTCACGCGGGCGGCCCTCGGCGGCGTCGTCGAGACGCTGGCGAGCGCTGTGGCCGATCGACTGGCGGTCGACCGGGCTGGCTTCCTGGCCGCTTGGGACGAGGAACGTGCCCGCCAGCTGCGCGAGGACGTGCCGGCCTTCCGCGAGCTCGACCTGGATGTTCGCATGGTCCGCATCCTTGCCCGCCTGCGGGGCATGGAGCCACCGCCCGACGCGCTGCCGTGGGACGACGCGGTGGCCGCCGCCCGCTCCGATCCCGCCGAGATCGACTGGGCCGTCGGCGTGTACTCCGACGTCTTCGTGGCCAGGCTGCCGCCCGATCCTGCCGTCAGCCCGCTCCTGGCCCGGCTGGCACGGCGCCACGTCCTGGCGGTTCTCTCGAACTGGCCGCTGGCGTCGACGATCGACCGCTACGTGGAGCGGGCGGGCTGGGCGCCGCACCTCGCCGCCGTGGTCGTGTCGCAGCGGGTCGGGGTGATCAAGCCCCACCCGGGGATCTTCCGGGCGGCCGAGGAGGCCCTGGCGGCGGCAGTCGACCCCGGCCCTGCCGGCGTTCAGGACGGCGCGTTCGCGCCCGCCTCGATCCTGCACGTCGGGGACGACCCGGCGGCCGACGTGGAAGGGGCCCAGGCCGCCGGTTGGCGGGCCGCTCTGGTCCGCTCGCGGCCCCCGGACTCGCCGCTCCCGGAGCTCAGCCCTGTCGGCGCGGTGAAGCCCGACCTGGTGCTCGACCGGCTGCTCGATCTCGAGCCGGCCCTGGCGCTGCTGGGGTGCCGCTGAGCGACGGGGCAAGCCCTTCTGCCCGCGCTATGCTCCCCGACGTGGAGGCACGCGACCGGCTGGGCAACCTGGCGATCTTCGCCGCGGCCGCGGTCTCCTGGGTGCTGGTCGGGATCGTCGTCACCACCCGCGACCCGCGCGTCGACCCGGTCGCCGGCCTGGTCGGGGCGGGGCTGATGGGCCTGGCGATCGGCCTGACGACGGTGCCCCTCTTCTGGCTCGCCGTGTTCGCCCGCCACCGACGCATCGCCTATCGCGGTGACTGGGTCAGGGCCGGCAGGCGTGGCCTGTGGGTCGGGCTGGTCGTCGCCTTCCTCGTCGCGCTTCGGGTGCAGGGCGCCTTCTCGCTGCCCATCGCCGCCTTCGTCATCGTCCTCGTCGCCTTCCTCGAGCTGACCCTGTCCGTCGAACGCTGAGCCGGGGCGGCCCGCCCGCCCGCCGGAGGATCCGCTGATGCCCGACGCCGCCTCGCTCAAGTCCCGGGCCGCCGCCGCCGTGACCGACCATCGGGCCGAGATCCTGGAGCTGTCGCACCGGATCCACGCCAACCCGGAGCCGGCCTTCGAGGAGCGCCTGGCCGCGGGCTGGGTCGCCGAGGCCCTCGGGCGACACGGTTACGCGGTCGAGCTCGGCGTGGGCAGCCTGCCGACCGCCGTCCGCGGCAGGCTCGCCGGCGGGCTGGGCGCCGACGGTCCGCGGATCGGGGTGCTGGCCGAGTACGACGCGCTGCCCGGCCTCGGCCATGGCTGCGGTCACAACACGATGGCGGCGTCCGGCGTGGGGGCGGCGATCGCCCTGGCCGCGGTCCGCGACGCGTTCGCCGGCGAGATCGTCTTCCTCGGTACCCCGGCCGAGGAGCGCGGCAGCGGCAAGGGCATCATGATCCGCGAGGGCGCCTTCGACGGCCTGGATGCCGCCCTGCTGTACCACCCCTGTGACCGCAGCCACGTGGACGGGGATGCCCTCGCGTCGGAGGACGTCGAGGTCGTCTTCACCGGCCTGCAGGCGCACGCCTCGTCCGACCCATGGAAGGGCAGGAATGCGCTCGACGCGATGATCGCCCTGTTCGTGTCGGTCGGGCTGTGGCGCCAGCAGCTGCCGCCCCACGCCCGGGTCCACGGGATCATCCAGGAGGGGGGCACGGCGGCCAACATCATCCCCGACCGGACCCGGGCCTGGTTCATGATCCGCAGCGCCGACCAGGCCCACTACGCGGTGATGCGGGAGCGCTTCCGCGCCCTGGCCGAGGCGGCCGCCATGGCCGCCGACTGCGGCGTCGAGGTGATCTTCTCGGGTGGGTCGATGACGATGAACACGAACCCCACCCTGGCTGCGCTCTGGGTCGCCAACGCCACGGCGCACGGGGTGGTCGAACAGGGGCCTGACCCGTTCGCCGGCTCGACCGACATGGGCAACGTCTCCTGGGTCGTGCCCACGATCCACCCTGACCTGGCGATCGCCGACGAGCCCACGCCGGGCCATTCGACGGCCTTCCGGGACGCGGCGGCCTCGCCGAAGGGTGACGAGACGACGCTGCTGGCGGCGACGCTCGTGGCCGAGACGGCGATCGACCTGCTGGCAGACCCGGCGCTCGTGGCGCGGGCCTGGGCCGAGCTCCGCCGGCAGCGGTGATGGCCGCGACGGCGGCGGGCCCGGGGCCGGACGCCGCCGGCCACTGCCGCCGGTCCGCGGACGCGGCTTCTCCCGTGTAAGCCCACCAGGCCTGCCAGCGGCCGGTGCGCCCGGGATCTCCCCCGCGCAAGCCCATGGAGCATGCCGGGGCGAGCACGGGGCGGACGGCAGCCTCTCGAGAGCGAACTGGCACTCCCGACGGAGCGTGCCCGCGCCTCACCGGCTCTGCATCGCGGCGGGAACCGCCGTCTCGCAAGCTCAACAGGCCTGTCCGGTGGAACCACGCGGCCGGCGGGTTCGAGACGGACGGTGGGCCGAGCGGCCGCCTCGTGCGGGCCGCC
>JAGDMV010000130.1 GCA_017860675.1 Chloroflexota bacterium | reverse complement strand
GCTCGTCTGGGGCCGGGTGGTGGAGGACATCCCCGCCTTCTGTCGCGAGCTGGTGGCCGCCCTGGCCGAGTCGCGGTCCGGCGGCGCCGCCTGAGCGCGCCTGGACGCGGGGCGATGCCCATGGCCATCCCGGTCCGCGTCGTCGACGCGTTCACCGAGGCGCCTTTCGCGGGCAACCCGGCGGCCGTCTGCCGGCTGGACCGCTGGCTGGCGGACGCAACCCTGGCCGCGATCGCCCGCGAGATGAACCTGTCAGAGACCGCCTTCCTGGTCGCGGGCCGCGGCCGCGGTCAAGCCGGCCCGGCGGCCGGTCTCCCGGCCGGCGTCGCGTTCGAGCTGCGCTGGTTCACGCCGGCGGTCGAGGTCCCGCTCTGCGGGCATGCCACGCTGGCGTCCGCCCATGTGCTCTGGGAGGACGGCGTCGCCCCGGCGGACGAGCCCATCACCTTCCTCACCCGCCGGAGCGGGGAGCTGCGGGCGACACGTGGTCCTGACGGCACGATCGTCCTCGACCTGCCGCTCGACCCGGTCGCCCCGGTTTCGACGCCGCCCGGCCTGGAGGCCGCGATCGGCGCCGCCCCGGTGGCCGTCGGCCGCGCCGCCGGGGCGAACCTGCTGGTCGAGCTGGCCACGGCCGCCGAGGTGCGCGGGCTCGTCCCGGATCTTCTCTGGGTCGGCGGCCTCGAGGACGGGCTGATTGTCACCGCCCCGTCGGACGATCCACGGTTCGAGATCGTGTCGCGCTACTTCGACCCGCGGGTCGGTATCCCCGAGGACCCGGTCACCGGCTCGGCCCACTGCGCCCTGGCCCCGTGGTGGGCGCCACGGGTCGGCAACCGTTTCCGGGCCTGGCAGGCGTCCGCCCGCGGGGGCGCGCTCACGGTGGAGCTCGCCGGCGACCGGGTGCTCGTGGGCGGGCGTGCCGTGACCGTTCTCCGGGGCGAGCTGCTGGCCGGCGGGGAGGCGACCGAGCTCGTCGCACGGTGACCGGCCGGGCCGACCGCCTGAGCCGGGCAAGCCCCGCGCCTCAGCTCGGGCGGGCCGGGCCCCAGAGTGGGAGCGGATAGGGCGTACACTCCCCGGCGCGGCGCCAGACGCCGGCCACATCGAGGACAGCCCGAGATGCCCCAGATCCACCTCCGTGCCGAGCCCGGCGACTACGCCCCCATCGTCCTGCTCCCGGGCGACCCCAACCGGGCCACCGCCGTGGCGGAGCGCCTCGACGGCGGGCTGGCCGCGGCGCGGCTCGTCAACGAGCACCGCCACCTCTACGGCTACACGGGCACCTATCGCGGTGTCCCCGTCAGCGTCCAGACGACGGGCATCGGTGCCCCGGCCGCGGCCATCGTGACCGAGGAGCTCATCCGGCTCGGCGCGCGTCGGCTGATCCGGATCGGCACCTGCGGTGGTATCGGCCGCGGCATCCGGACCGGTGACCTCGTCATCGCCACCGCGGCGACGCCCTTCGACGGCACCACCAACACCTACCTGCACGGCGAGCCCTACGCGCCCGCGGCCGACTTCAGTCTCGTCCGGGCGCTCGTCGACGCGGCCGATGCGGCCGGGGCCGCTCGCCACGTCGGGCCGATCTGCACCGTGGATGTCTTCTACAACCCCGACGCCGACTACTTCTCGCGCTGGGCGGCACGCGGGGTCCTCGCCTTCGAGATGGAGAGCTCGGCGCTGTTCTTCCTGGCGGCCCGAGCGGGCGCGGCCGGGGAAGACGTCCGGGCGGCGTCGATCCTGACCGTCAGCGATGTCCTCGGCGAGGGCGTCTCCAGCGAGGACAGCTACCTGCCGCTCGACGAGCTCGACCGGCGCATCGCGACCATGCTCGACGTCGCCCTGGCGGCGACCACGGGCGTCTCCTGACCGCCGCGGCGGCCCGGGCGACGATGACCCCGCGTCCGTTCGCCACCTGGGTCGCGCTGCGTTCGATCGGGGCGAGGTACCCGTGGTGGCGTGAGCAGGCCCTGCGGCTCGAGCAGGCGGGCTACGATGGAGTGGCCTGCTGGGATCACTTCATCAGCCGCGGCACGAAGACCGACCCGGTGGTGGAGTGCTGGACGACGCTGACCGGCGTCGCCGCCGTGACGGAGCGTCTGCGCGTCATGCCGTTCGTCCTCAACGTGATGAACCGCCACCCGGCGGTCGTGGCCCGGGCGGCCGCCACGCTCCAGGAGGTGTCCGGCGGACGGCTCACGCTCGGGATCGGCATCGGCGGGCACCCGGTGGAGCACGATGCCTACGGCATCCCGTACCCGCCGGTCGAGGAGCGGGTCGCCCGCCTGGAGGAGGCGGTGGCCGTCATCCGGGCGCTGTGGACGGGCGGCCCCGTCAGCCGCCCGAGCCCCTTCTACCCGCTCGTGAGCGCCCACGCCTTCCCGGTCCCCGAGCCGCTGCCGGCCATCGTCGTCGGCGGGGAGACGCCGGCTGGCGCGCGCCTCGCGGCCAGGGTGGGGGACGGCTGGACGACGGGCGCGCCGACCTTCCCGGAGCGGCGGCGGATCTACGACGAGGCGCTGGCGGCTGCCGGTCGCGAGCGGTCCGCCACGACCGTCCTCGTCTCCTTCGAGCTCGGCAAGGACGACACGCTGGCGGGCAGCCCATGGGTGGAGGACCCCGGCGACGAAGCCGCCCGCTGGGCCGAGCTCGGCGCCGATGGGGCGGTGATCGCGGCCCGGACCACCGCCGACGTCGATCGGCTGGTGGCGGCCGCCGAGCGGCGCCCATCTCCGGTGACGGGGGGCAGGGCATGAGAACCCAGCCGCGGTGGACGACCGCCGGCACGCGATGAGCGAACGCCGCGCGGCCGATCTCGCCTTCGCGATCGCCCTTGCCGAACGGGCCGGGCGCCTGCTCGCCTCGCGCTACGAGCGTGTCGAGTCGATCGAGTTGAAGGGTGCCAAGGACGTCGTCACCGAGGTCGACCACGCCTCCGAGGCGCTCGTCCTGCGGGCGATCAGGCGCCGCTTCCCGGCCGATGGCTTCCTGGGCGAGGAGGGCGGTGCCAGGCCGGTCGAGCCCGGCCCTGGACAGTCGGGCGGGCCGGGGCGGTCCGCCAACGCTGCCGCGCGGAGCCATCCCGCCTCCGACGCGCGCCCCGCCCTGGCGGGCGGGCGCGTCTGGGTGGTCGACCCGCTCGACGGGACCGTCAACTTCGCCAACGGCCTCCCGTTCTTCTGCTTCTCGCTCGCCCTGGTCGAGGACGGCCGGCCCGTCGTCGGGGTCATCCGGGATCCACTCCGGCGCGAGACATTCGCCGCCTCCGACGACGGCCCGGCGCTGCTCGGGGGTCGACCGGTCCGGGTCAGCCGGAAGACACGCCTGGTTGACCTCGTGGTCGCCCTCTCAGTCGCCGGCCGCGGGGCGGAAGCGCGGGCGAGGAGCGTCCGCCGGGTGGTCCGGATCACCCGCTCGATGGGCTCGGCAGCACTGTCGTGCGCGTACGTGGCCAACGGTCGTTTCGACGCCTTCGGCCAGTCAGCCGGCCTGAGCTCGTGGGACATCGCCGCGGCAGGCCTCATCGCCGAGCGTGCCGGCGCGACGGTGACGGCGATCGACGGCGGTCCCTGGTTCCGCCTGGACGCCCCGACGGGAGCGCTGGGGCTCATGGCCGCCCCGCCGGCACACCACGCCCGCCTGCTGGAGCTGGTCCGCGAGCCCTGAGGCATCCGGCCGCCTTCGCCGACGGATCGTCGGGGGCCCACATGCAGAGGCCGGGTGGCTCGATCCCCGGCCGCGGGCCCGGGCATAGGCGCCTACCCGACAGCGGGTTTGTGCGGGACGGGAACAAATTGACCGATCTGAGGCCGGCTGGGGTACACTCAGCGGACAGCGGGGCGCGGAGCGCGCCGGGCGCACGGCGAGCCCCGTCGGAGGTTCGTCAGTGAGCGAGGAGTTCTTCACCGAGGTCAGGGAGCCCATCCGCTTCGGTGGCCTGGACTCGACCGACCCCCTCACCTTCAAGGTCTACCAGCCCGACCGCCTCGTGCTCGGCAAGCGGATGGAGGACCACCTTCGGGCGGGCGTCTGCTTCTGGCACTCGTTCGCCTGGGACGGGCGCGACATGTTCGGCCTGGGGACCCTCGACCGGCCCTGGCTCGCAGCTGACGCCGACCCGATGGCCGCCGCGCGGCAGAAGCTGGCGGCCGCCTTCGAGTTCTTCGCCAAGCTCGGCCTGCCCTGGTACTGCTTCCACGACCGCGACGTGGCCCCCGAGGGCGCCAGCTTCGCCGAGTTCCGCGACAACCTCGACGCGCTGGCCGACGAGGCCGCCGGGTACCAGGAGAAGACGGGCGTCCGCCTGCTCTGGGGAACGGCGAACCTGTTCTCGCATCCCCGCTACCAGGCCGGCGCGGCGACGAACCCCGATCCCGAGGTCTTCGCCTACGCGGCGGCCCAGGTCAAGCACATGCTCGAGGTGACCCAGCGTCTCGGCGGCGCCAACTACGTGCTGTGGGGTGGGCGCGAGGGCTATGACACCCTTCTCAACACGGACCTCCGGCGCGAGGGTGCCCAGCTGGCCCGCTTCCTCCACCTCGTCGCCGAGCACAAGCACAAGATCGGCTTCGAGGGCACCCTGCTGATCGAGCCCAAGCCGATGGAGCCGACGAAGCACCAGTACGACCACGACAGCGCGACAGTCCACGGCTTCCTAGTCCGCAACGGGCTCGAGGACGAGTACCGCCTCAACATCGAGGCGAACCACGCCACCCTCGCCGGCTACAGCTTCCAGCACGAGATCGCCTACGCCGTCGCCACCGGCATGTTCGGCAGCATCGACGCCAACCGCGGCGACTACCAGAACGGCTGGGACACCGACCAGTTCCCGAACTCGGTCGACGAGCTGAGCCTGGCCCTGTACGAGATCCTCAAGGCCGGTGGCTTCACCACCGGCGGCTTCAACTTCGATGCCAAGCTGCGGCGCCAGAGCACGAGCCGGACGGACCTCTTCCACGCCCACATCGGCGGGCTCGACACCCTCGCCCGGGCGCTCCTGGTGGCGGCCGACATGATCGAGGCCGGCACCCTCGCCGGCATGGTCGAGGAGCGCTACGCCGGCTGGGGGGACGCCCTCGGGACCTCCATCCTCGACGGCAAGCTCAGCCTCGCCGACCTGGCCGCCAGGGTGGAGGCCGGCGAGATCGATCCCAGGCCGGTCTCCGGCCACCAGGAGCTCTACGAGAACGTCGTCAACCGGCACATCTGGTCGGTCGATCGCGGGCGCTGACCTCTCGTCACCCCGGCGACGAGCGCGGGGGACGGAACCTGCACGATCGACCCGGACTGGAAGGAACGACGATGAGCCACGTGATCGGGATCGACGTCTCGACGACGGCGACCAAGGCCGTCCTGGTCGACGAAGCCGGGGCGGTTCGCGGGATCGGCCTGGCCGAGTACTCGTTCAGCGTGCCGCAGCCCCTCTGGAGCGAGCAGGAGCCGGAGCTGTGGTGGGAGGGCACGGTGGCCGCGATTCGGTCCGTGCTGGCGTCCACCGGCGTCCCCGCCGCGGACGTCGTCGCGGTCGGCCTGACCGGCCAGATGCACGGCGCCGTGCTGCTCGATGCGGACGGCCGGGTGCTGCGCCCGGCGATCCTGTGGAAC
>JAGDMV010000020.1 GCA_017860675.1 Chloroflexota bacterium | reverse complement strand
GCGACGGTCCACGCGGCCAGGATGTCGACCAGCGCTTCGCGGGCGTCGGCATCGGGCAGGGATGCATCCCCGGTCAGCAGCCGGCCGACCGCCGCGTAGCGCCAGAGCGCCGGCGAGTCCGGGTCGCCGCGGGCGGCGAGCGCGGCCACATTCGCCCGCGTCGTGGCCGCGAGCAGGATCCCGCAGCCGGTCCCGTGGCCGACGCCGGTGACCGCCCCGAGCGGCGCCACCAGCCCATGGACCGCGCCGAGCCCCGCATTGGCCAGGGAGATCCCCGAGCAGAGGGCGGCCCAGGACATCCGGGTCCGGGCCGGGAGGGTGACGGCGTCCGGCGCGCCTGCCAGGGCGGCGGCGTGCCAGGCCATGAGCCCGTCGCGGGCGGCCTCCATTCCCGCCATGGCGATGGCGTCGCTGAAGGGCGAGGCGCCGGTGCTGGTGAACGGTTCGATCAGCTGGGTGAGGGCGTCCATCCCGTCCCCGGCGACGAGCGCCGGCGGGCAGCCGGCGAGCAGGTCGGGGTCGAGCAGGGCGACCGTCGGCACCAGCCGCTCGTCGCGGAACGACCTCTTGAAACCGGCAGGGCCGCGCTCGGCGAGGACCGCGTTCTTCGTCGCCTCGCTGCCCGTGCCGGCGGTCGTCGGCACGGCAACAAAGGGTGTGGCCGGGCCGGGGTAGGGGATGCCGCGGCCGACGCCCTCCAGGTGGTCCATGGTCGTCGTGCCTGAGCGGAGCAGCCCGGCGATGGCCTTGGCCGCGTCGAGCGCGCTGCCGCCGCCGATGCCCACGACCACGTCCGGCGGGTCGGCCCGGCGCTCCGCGACCGCCGCGTCGACCAGGCCCGGCGAGGGCTCGCCATCGACCGCGATCGCCTCCCAGGCGATGCCGGCGCCATCCAGCCCGCTCGTGACCGCCGCCCAGGCCGGGCTCGCCCGGAATGACCGGGCGCCGGTGACCAGCAGCGCGCGGGTGCCGAGGCCGGCGACGATCTCCGCCAGCTCGCTGATCCTGCCCGGCCCGAACACGATCCTGGGGACGCGGGCGACGCCGAAGGCGGGCAGCGGCGGGAAGGCGCCTGGGACGAGGAGTTGGTCGCTCATCGGTGTGCTGTCACCGTGCGGCACCTCCGCCCGCGCCGGCACGACCCGGCCTTCGCCCGACCGGGGCCCCGCTGTCGCGGGAGCCGGCTCATAGCGGCTCGAGCTCCGGAGCGTGCCCGATGAACACCTCGCCCCGGCGGGGCTCGGCCATCCACGGGGCGACGATCGCCTTCCAGCGGGCGTAGTGGGCGGTCGACTTGTGGGCTGAGGCGGCCTCGGCCGACTCGTACGCCTCGTAGAGGATGAAGTAGGCCGGGTCGTCGGCCGACTGGAGGACGTCGAAACGAAGGTTGCCCGGCTCCAGGATGGCCAGCTCGTGGTTGTCGCGGCTGGCGGCCAGGAAGTCGTGGACCCGCTCGGGCACGACGTGGACATGGACGAGGGTGACGTGCATCGGCCTCACTCCTGTCGTCGCGGAGGGTGTTCGTCCTGAGCGTACTCCGCCGCGAGCCGCCAGAATCGGGCCGGCGATGAGCCCGCCACGGGAGCAGCGCCGCCCGCCCGCGGGCGACCGATCGAACGGCACCGAAGGAGCAGCAGATGGCCGAGCCGGTCCGGGTCCTGTACTTCTACCGGACGCGCTGGGGTGCGCACGCCGAGTTCGTCGACCTGTTCCTGCGCAACCACTGGCCGATCTTGCGGGAGCAGCTCGCCTCGGGCCGCTTCCTCGAGGTGACGATGGAGATGCCCCGCTTCCATGGCGACGGGCGGGCGGACTGGGACCTGCTGGTCACGATCGTGTACCGCGACTGGGCGGCGGTGGAGGAGCACAGCGACCGGGAGATCGCCCTCCGCCTCTACCCCGACCAGGACCGCTTCGCCGCGGAGGAGCGGCGGCGCTTCGAGCTGCTGGAGGCCCACTGGGACGTGCCGCTGGAGGGCCACCCGCTGCCGGCCTGACGGCGATCGACCAGCGTTCCGGCGACGCGCGGCCGGCGAACGCGTGCGCCGCGTGCCGCCCTGGTGGCGCCCTGCCCCGGATCGGCCACCCGAGCGCGGGTACCGATCGTCAGCGCTTCGGCGGGAGCGTCCTCGCGTGCTCGATCGACCGCTCGACCCACCCGGCAGTCGCGTCCGGATCGGCGACGACGTCCGCGGGCAGGACCACGTACTCGCGCATCGGCCGCCCGGGCATCGGCTCGAACAGTGCGGCGCCTTCGCGGGCGAGCAGCTCGGTCCGGTCGGGCTCGGCCAGGCGCACGATCCAGCGCTCCTCGTGGAGGCAGGTGGCCATGTTGCCGCCCAGGAACGCCGCCGGGTAGCCGAACATCTTGCGCAGCTCGAGATCCTGGTAGCGCCCGGCCACGGCCCCGAACGCCTCGATCAGCTCGGGCGGAGACTTCTTCCACGACGGCCCGGCCATGCGTCCTCCTCAGCCCTCCACGTACCCGGCTCCGTCGACGGCCTCGACCGCGTAGACGCGCGGGTTCATCCCCGTCCGGGCCGGGTACCACGACTTCACCCGCTCGGTCAGGCGTTCGACCGCCCCGCGCTCGACCAGGTTGACGGTGCAGCCGCCGAAGCCGGCACCGGTCATCCTGGACGCCATCACGCCGGGTGTCCCGGTCGCGATCTCGACCAGGGCGTCGAGCTCCGGCGACGAGACCCCGAAGAGATCGGCCAGCGACTCGTGGCTCTGGGCGAAGAGTCGCCCGACCGTGGCCATGTCGCCTGACGCCAGGGCGTCGACGGTCGCCTCCACCCGCAGGTTCTCGAAGACGACGTGCTCGGCGCGCCGGTACGTCTCCGCATCGACCCGGGTACGCAGCACGGGAAGCATCTCCGGGCTGACGTCGCGCAGCGAGTGGACGGATGGGTCCTCGGCCGTCAGGGCCGCGACCGCCGCCTCGCACTGGGCCCTCCGGGCGCTGCCCTGCGAGGGGGTCAGCGTCCGCGTCGAGCCGGTGTGGCAGACGACGAGCGCGTAGCGGTCGAGCGGGAGGGGCACCGCCCGGTGCTCGAGCGTGCGGCAGTCGAGCAGCAATGCCGCGCCGCGCCTCCCGAGCGAGGAGGCGAGCTGTTCCGCCAGCCCGCAGCTCACCCCGACGTAGTCATTCTCGGCCTGCTCACAGATCCGCGCGCGGGCCGTGCCGTCGAGCCCGCCGCCGTCCTCGCCGGCGAGCGCCCAGGCGGCCGCGAGCTCGAGGGCGGCCGAGCTGGACAGGCCGGCGCCGCGCGGCAGCGAGCTGGCGAGCAGGCCGCGGAAGCCGCGGGTGGAGACGCCGGCCCCGGCCAGGGCCAGGGCTACGCCGGCCACGTAGTCGATCCAGCTCCCGGTCCGCTCGCCGATCGCGTCGAGGTCGAAGCCCGCGGTCTCGCCGGTCGCCTCGCTTCGCAGGACGACCTTCCTGTCGACGGCGGGCACGAAGGCGATGCGCACCTCGAGGTCGATCGCGGCCGGCAGCACGAAGCCGTTGTTGTAGTCGGTATGGTCGCCGATCAAGTTGACCCGGCCGGGTGCCCGCACCACCCGGACCGAGGCTGGGTCCGCGACGGCGCCCGGGTCGACGGCGGCAAGGCGCTCGCGCAGGCGGCGGGGACCGAGCTCCGGGACGCGGATCGTGGCGGGGTCGGGCCGGGTCGACGCCACCCGGGTGCCAGGGGCATCAGGGCTGGGCCGTGCTGTCATCGCCGTTGATTCTAGAGAGAGGACGAGGCCCGCGAAGCGGCGGCGTCCCCGCTGCGGGTCCGGTGAACGAGCGGGCGGGCCGCACGGTGCGCCGCTCCTCGTGGCCGCTCCCGGCCTGCCGTGGCCGCCCCCGGCCTGCCGTGGCCGCAGGACGAACGGCCCTTGGCGTCGACGGCGATGGCCCCCGATCATGGGGACGCGTCTCGCGGCCGCGAGTGAGGAGGCATGGGCGAGCAGGGGTTCAGGCGGAGGCGGGGCGGCCGATCACACCCGGGGCTGGCGCTGGCCGGCCTCGCGGTCGCGTTCGCGTTCGCGGGCTGCGGCGGCCCGGCGCCGAGTCCGGTCGCGACGCCGGTGGCCACGAGCGTTCCCGGCACGGGGCCGACGGCCGGCGCCACGACGCCGAGCCCGCCGCCGACGCCGGCGACCCCGACGCCTGCCCAGGCAGCGACCTCGCCGCCGACCTCTGCGCCGACGGCCAGCCCGACGCCGGCGCTCACCCCTCTCCCGACGCTGGATCGGTCGTCCGCCCCGGCGGTGGTGGCGGCCATCGTCGCCGCGCTGCGGGATGGCGACGGGGGTGCGCTCGCTGACTTCATGGGCTCAACGCACGTCGTCGGCTACTGGGCGTCGGAGGGCGTCTCCCTGGCGAGGACCGAGGCGGCGGCGCTGCTGCTCGACGAGCTCGGCCCCGCTGCGTCGGTCCAGGTCGCCGCCGGCGTTGACCCCGCGCTGGTGGCCGGGCCGAGCTGGGAGCAGATGTTCGGTCCGGACGTGCACGTGGCCGCCGCCGCCGCCGTCGAGGGCTGGGGGCAGGCCGGCACCGGCCGTGCGGTCATCTACCTCGTCGAGACGGCCGGCGGGGAGCTGTCCTGGTTCGGCACGCTGATCAACCGCGAAGGCCACGTCTGACAGGGCGGTCTGACCAGCTCCGCTGCCCGCGCGCGATCTCGGTCCGACGCGCGCCTGCAAGCCGCCCGGCTCAGCCGCCAGGCCTGGCGAAGAGGTAGACCGACCAGCCCAGCGTCTCGCGACCCCAGCGCAGGTACGCGTCGCGACCGCGCCGCATGCGAGCCAGCAGCTCCGGCACGTCCGGGTCGTCGGGGTGAGCCACGGCGTAGCGTTCGGCCGCCCGCGCCTGGAGCATCTCGTAGCGATCCCACTCGTCCTCCCGGCTGGGCATGCTGTAGAGGAAGGTGAGGCCGAGATCGATCCCGGCGGCGACGTTGCCGGCATGGCTCCCGACGTCGTCGATCCCCAGGTCGGCTGCCGCCAGGTAGTCGGGGTCCGGCTCTCGGCGCCAGTACGGCTCGCCGACCAGGACGAGCCCGCCCGGCCGCGCGAGCCGGGCCAGGGCCGCCAGCGTCCCCTGGAGGCCGCCCCAGATCCAGCTCGCTCCGAGGCAGACCGCGAGATCGGCCGATGCCGGCTCGAACGGGTAGGTGGCCGCATCCGCCTCGACGATCTGCAGCTCGCCCCCCGGGGCGCGCTCGGCGATGCGAGCCCGGGCAACGGGCACTTCCCAGGGCGAGATGTCGACCCCGACGCCGGCGATCCCGTAGCGCTCGGCCAGCCGGACCAGCAGCTCGCCCTTGCCGCAGGCTGCCTCCACCACCCGGGCGCCGGTCGGCAGCGCCAGCAGCCCGATCAGCTCGTCAACCCGGACGCTCCCGAGCGGGTTGCAGAAGACGTGGTCGGCATGGGTGATCCCGTAGAACTTCCAGGTGTCCATGTGGCCTCCGCGGTTGATGGCCGGCGGGCTGCCGGATCGGCAGGATGACGGTGGCGTTCGGGTCTAGACTGTCCCCGGCGCGATCGCACGGCCTGCGCCATGACGTGGAGGATACGAACCGCGGAGATGGGCGATGGCAGTCGACGGCGAGTCCGCGACGGAGCGGCGGGGACGGTTCGGCCCGCTGCGGCCCCGGCTCGCCCTGCGGCGCCCGCCGGTCGCCGGCCCCTCCCTGCCTGAGGGCACCACCTCCGCGGCGCTGATCACGCCGGCCATCGAGACGATCGAGGCCCACGGCCTGCGCTGGATCCAGATCGAACGGCCCCGTCTCGCCGAGCGCGAGTGGCTGGCGGCCAACTTCGACTTCCACCCGCTGGCCTACGAGGACCTCGTGTCGCGCAACCAGCGGCCGAAGGTCGACGCCTACGAGGAGCACCTCTTCATCGTCCTCTACTTCCCGGCCTACGAGAAGGCGACCGGGCGACTGCGGGCGATGGAGGTCGACCTGTTCGTCGGGCCCGACTACGTCATCACCCTTCCGAACGAGCACTTCGTGGCCCTGTCGCGCCTCTTCGAGCGGGTGGAGACGCACGAGGACGTTCGCGACGACCTGTTCGCCTACGGGCCCGCCTACCTGCTCTACCGGATCGTCGACGAAGCCGTCGACGCCGGCTTCCCGATGCTCCGGGCGATGGGCGCCAAGCTGGAGGACATCGAGGACGAGCTCTTCGCCGGCCGCTCGGACGAGCTCGTACGGGACATCTCGAACGTCAAGCAGGAGATCATCAACTTCCGCCGCATCGTCCGGCCGCAGCGGCTGGTCTACCGGGATCTCGAGCGCGCCGTCGGCCGTTACCGGGCGCCCGACCTCGACCTCTACTTCGACGACATCACCGACGCCTCGGAGCGGATGTGGGACGTGCTCGAGAACTACAAGGAGGTCGTGGAGGGCCTGGAGTCGACCAACGAGTCGGTCATCAGCCACCGCGTCAACGACATCCTGCGCGTGCTGACCGTCTTCTCCGTGCTCATCCTGCCGCTGACCTTCGTGGCCAGCATGTGGGGCATGAACGTCGCCGTCCCCTTCGGCGCTGACGAGTACGGGTTCGTCGCCGTCGCGGTGATCATGGCGGTCGTCCTGCTGGCGACCCTGGTCGCCTTCCGCCGCATGCGGATCCTCTGAAACAGCTGTCGCCCCGGGTACGCCGCCCGCGTCAGCCGCGATCGAGCCCGAGATCGTGGGCGATGGCCCCGGCAGCCTCCCAGTCGCCGGGCGCCGTCTCGCGGATCCGGCGCGCTTCGCCATCGACCTCGGCCACCCACGGCAGGTGCGCCGCGTCCATGCGTCGCACGAGCCGCCGGAGCATCATCGCGTAGAGCGTCACCGGCGAGGCGGCGGCGATGGCGGACTCGGCCCCCGGCTCGAAGTCGATCGGCACCTTGATCTCGGCGAAGAACGCGCCCACCTCGCCGGCCAGGGAATCGGCCACCTGGCTGTGCCCGGCCCAGCGCACGATCGGGGCGGGAGAGGCGAACACGGCCAGGGTCTCGGCGGGGTTGACGGCCTCGACGCGGAGCGTGCCTCCCCACGACAGGAACGAGTTGAACTCGTTCAGCCGATCGACGATCCGGATCGGACCCCAGGCGTACGGGCGCAGCAGCGGCAGGTGCGAGGCCCGGGTCAGCTCGATCGGGCGCCCACGCCCAGCTGCCGTCTCCCAGTGCTGGATCAGCTCAGGGTCGAAGTGGGCCAGGGTGGGGGCCGAGCGGAGGGCCACCACCAGGTTCGCGCCACCCGGGCGGCCCGGCGCCGACCCGTTCACCAGGGCGAAGCCGAGCCGCTCCACCCTGCTCGCGGCGTCGGCAATCGACAAGCCGATCGTTCCCCCGGCTACGCCGGCGTCCGGCGTCAGCACGCGTCCACCTCCGAGCATTCACGGTACTCCGGAGACCGCCGTTACGCTCGTACCGAAGGGCGCCATGTCGCCGTCCATCCGGCCCGTGCACGCCGGTTGACGAGCCGGCCGGCGGCATCCCGCTCGAGCGCCGTGACCCGCGCGCCGTCAGCCCCCGGCCCGGTGAGCCGCCACCAGCCGCTCGATCGCAGCCACGATCGACGAGGGTTGCTCGAGCTGGACCTGGTGCCCAACGCCGTCGAGCACCTGGACCCGTGTTCGACGCGAGTAGTCGGCGAGCCCGGCACGCCAGATCGCCTCCAGCGGACCTCGCACGTCGCTGGGGATGTGAGTGTCGGTCGCGAACGGCTGGCGGGCGACGATCACCTCGACCGGCAGGCCGGCGAGATCGACCGCCTCGAGCTGGTCCTCGGATGCCGCCCAGTCGAGGTGCTCGACCGCCTCGACCGAGCGGACGTTCGTGTCGAGGTTTGCCTGCCAGCGGGCCGCGAGCTCGGGAGGAGCCGCCGCGATGAGCCGCCGAAAGCGATCAGGGGCAAAGCCTTCCACGAGCACGAGTCCGGCGACATCGCCCGGGAAACGGCCGGCGAAGACGCGGGCGTAGGTATCCCCGAGCGAGTGGCCGACGATCACGAACGGCGGCGCCTCGCCGGCAGCGACCAGGGCCGCCCGCAGGTCGGCGATCGCGTCGACCAGGGTGTGCCGGTCGCGGGCGCCGGACCGGCCCCGGTTGGCCCGGTCGTAGGCGCAGGTCCGGGTGACCCTGGAGGCATCCTCGAGGACGGCACCCCAGCTTCCGGCGTTCTCCCCCAGGCCCCCCTCCAGGACGACGGTCGGCGAGCCTGATCCCCGGCAGTCGAGATAGAGGCGGCGGCCTTCCCCCGCCGCGACGAGCATTCCCCTCGCCTCGTAGGGGGCCACCGACCGCGTGACGAGCTCGTGAACGAGCCGGGACAGCCCGGCGGCGTGGAGCACGGCCGCAAGCAGCAGGCCGGCGACGATCGCCGCAGCGATCGTCAGCAGGCGACGGCGCAGGAGCGTTCCTCCTCGAACAGTCACGCAGGCATCTTCCCATTCCCATGCGGATCGGCTAGGATCGGGCGGCAACCCCGCACGGGCGGGGCAGAGACGCACGGCACACGATCGCTCCCTCTCACGGTCCCCCGCGAGCGCAGGAACAGGGTCGCAGGCGCCGGCGAGACAGGAGCGGGTTTCTTTGTACGCGGACAAGGTGCTGACCTGCATCGATTGCGGTCAGGAGTTCGTCTTCACGGCGCGTGACCAGGAGTTCTACGCCACGCGCCAGTTCAGCGAGCCGCGCCGGTGCCCGTCGTGCCGGGCCAGCCGGAAGGCTGCCCGGGGCGACTCGGGGGTCGGCTACGGCAACCGGGGCGGCGGTTACTCCGGTGGCGGCACGTACAGCACGGGCGGATACGGCGGGAGCTCGCGCGGCCCCCGCGAGATGTTCACCGCCACCTGCTCGTCCTGCGGTCGCGAGGCCCAGGTCCCGTTCCGGCCCACGAGCGGCAAGCCGGTCTACTGCAGCGACTGCTTCTCTGCCCGCCGCGGCTGAGGGGAGGTGGGGCGGGCCGACCGCCCTCGGACGCCTCGACGGCCCCGGGTGCCCACCCGGGGCCGTTCTGCATCCGGCCTAGCGGGGCGTCGCGCTCTCGTCGTCGCCGGGACGCGGCAGGCGAGCCAGGAGCGCCTTGACCTCCTCGATCGTCTCCGGATCGTCCTCCGAGGCGAGCAGATGGCGCAGAGCGGTCCGCACGATCTCGACCTCGGAACGTGCCAGCTTCAGGTCGACGGGTCGAACGACGGTCTCGTTCGGCATGGGGCACCTCCACCCTGATCGTGGCGCGCGGAGCGAGCCGGCGCAAGGGCCGGCCGGCACGATCAGCGTTGGACGGCCCGGCCTCAGTCGGCGGCGCGGGTCCGGCCCAGCGCGCCGGTCCGGCTGGGGGCGCCGGCCCGGAGCCAGCCCGGCAGCATCGACCGGGCGGCGCCGCGCTCGAGCGGCGGCAGGAACGCCGCCAGGCCGACCAGCAGCGCGGCCGTCTTGATGTCGAGCCAGCCGATCGCCAGCGTGCCTGCCACCACGACGGTCCAGCGGCGGTCGGTGCGGGCGCCCCAGTGCACGAGCAGCACGGCGGCTGCGATCCGGATGATGACGTTCAGCGTGCTGGGCCGGTCCCTCACGGCCATGATCGCCTGGGGCCACTCGAACCACAGGTTCGGGGCGACGACGAACGACGCCGCCACGATGACGGCCGTCGTCCCAAGGGCGATGGCCAGGTTCCGCCACTCGCGGCGGGTGACGAACCAGACGAGGCCGACCCCGGGCGTCACCTTCGTCAGCAGCACGACCGCCCAGGCTGCCGGATAGCGGAAGCCGATCACCATCGCCGCCGCCATCAGGACCTCGATGTTCCCGAGGTAGATATCGAAGGCGACGACCGGGAAGGCGAGGACCGCCAACGTCCAGCCGCGCGCCAGCCAGACGAGCAGGACCGAGAGGAACGCGAACCAGACGAGGGCGAACACCGGCCACGGCAGGAAGCGGAACAGCCCGAAGAGCTGGGCGGCCGCCGGGCTGTAGCGAAACGCGCCGTACTGGTCCGGCGTGTAATCGAAGGCGTAGGGGGCGGCCGGGTCCACGGCCCAATAGGCGTGGGCGTCGTAGCCCAGCCAGGGATGGCACATGGTCCCGAAGGCGGCAACGACGACCACGCCCAGGATCGCCGCCCGGTCCCGCACCTCGACTGGGTCGAGCGAGGCCATCCGGGCCGACGCGGCCCGGTAGGCTCGCCCTGCCCGGCCACGCAGGTGGCGCGTGTCCAGGCGCGACATCGTGCCGGACAGCAGCCGGCGCACCTCGAACGCTGGTTCGCGCTGCACGATGCCTAGGGTACCTCCAACCTCGCGGGGATGTCCCGACCGGTCGCGGTCCGCCCAAACGGGCGAGCGGGAGACCGCGTCGGCTGGAGCGGGCGGCCGTCCGACAGCTGCCCTCGGTTTCCGTCTGCTATCTTGACAGTCGCGCGTGCTACTGTCATAATCGGCCGATGAGCGATGTCAGCTACACCCTCGCCGACCTGTGCGACCTGGCCGGCGTCACGCCGAGGACCGTTCGCTACTACGTGGCGGAGGGCCTGCTGCGGTCGCCGGGCACGAGCGGGCCGGGCGCCCGCTACGGCGAGGGCCATCTCGCCCGGCTGCGGCTGATCCGGCGCCTCCAGCGCGAGCATCTGCCGCTCGCCGAGATCCGTCGCCGGCTCGCTGCACTCGACGATGACGAGGCGATCGCCCTGGCCGGGGGGCCGGCCGGGCCACCCCCGGACTCGGCCCTCGACTACGTCCGCGGCGTGCTTGCCCGGAGGGGGGTCGCGGCGAGCGGCCGCTCGGCCGTGCCACCCCCGGCGGCTGCCGTCGCACTGCCCGCGCCCGCGATCGAGCGGCGGTTGCTGGTGGACTCCTCTGGGCCGCAGTGGTGGTCGGCCGACGGGTCGCTCACGCCGCCTCCCGAGCGGTCCCAGTGGGAACGCATCGTCATCTCGCCGGACGTCGAGCTGCATGTCCGTCGCCCGCTCACCCGCAGCCAGAACCGCGCCGTCGCCCGCCTCCTCGACGAGGCCCGCCGGCTCCTCGAGGAGGAACAGCCATGACGCTCGAGATCCGCCAGGATCGCCATTACATCCGCTCTGCCAGCCGGAGCACCAGGCACCTGCTCGTCCGCGTGGTCGCGCCTGCCGGCGATCGCCGGGCAGAGCGCCTGCCGATCACCGTCGCCCTCGTGCTTGACCGCTCCGGCTCGATGGCCGGGCTCAAGATCGGGCTGGCGAAGCAGGCGGTCGACCGGGCGCTGAGCGCGATCGATGATCGCGACCGCTTCGCCGTCGTCGTCTACGACGACCAGATCGACGTCGTCGCCGGGCTCGCCCCGGCCGCCCGGGAGGCGAAGGACCGGGCCCGCGAACGCTTGGGCGCGATCGATGCCAGGGGCACGACCAACCTGGCCGGCGGCTGGCTTGCCGGCTGCGAGCAGGTCGCCCTCGGCCAGGGCGACGAGCGCGTCGCCCGCGCCCTGCTGCTGACCGACGGTCTGGCCAACGTCGGCATCACCGACCCGGCCGAGCTCGAGCATCACGCGGGCGAGCTGCGCCGGCGGGGCGTGGCGACGTCCACCTTCGGGGTGGGGGCCGACTTCGACGAGGCGCTCCTGCAGGGGATGGCGAGCGCCGGCGGCGGCCATTTCTACTACATCGAGCGGCCCGCCCAGATCCCCGACCTGATCGCCAGCGAGCTCGGGGAGGCGCTGGACGTCGTTGCCCGGGCGGCCCGCCTCCAGATCCTGCTGCCGCCCGGGGTCGATGCCCGGGTCATCGGCCCGCGGCCCCTCCTGCGCTCCGGTGACTGCTGGGCGGTGGAGCTCGGCGATCTCGTGTCGCGCCAGGAGCTGGACGTGCTTCTCGCCCTCAACTTCCCGCACGGGAGCGACGGCGACGAGATGCCGGTCCGGGTGAGCGCCACCGACGCCGACGGGGCGCTCGCGGGCGCGCCTGGCGTGGCCGGCTGGACCTACGCGGACCACCGGACCAACGACGCCCAGCCGCGCGACCGCGCCCTCGACCGGATCGTCGCCTCGAATCATGCCGCCCGGGCACGCCAGGAGGCGGTGCGTCTCAACCGAGGGGGCGACCTCGCCGGGGCGAGCCGCCTGCTCCGCGACGTCGCCCGCAAGATCCGCGGCTACGCCGGAGACGACCCTCAGCTGCTGGAGCTGGCCGATGCGCTCGATCGCGAGGCGGCCGTCGAGTTCTCCGTGCCGATGGCCGAGCCGACGCGCAAGGCCGTCCACGCCGCCTCGTACAGGGTCTTGGCCTCGCGCGACGTTCTCGGGCGCGCCCGCAGGTCCGATCCGGACGACCGAGCCTAGCCGCGTCGGCGAGAAGCCGTGTGGCCGCTCCGCCGGGTCGCCGTCGGGGCGGCTTCGCCCGCCGTCGTCTGCTCGGCGAGCTCGCGCCTCGCGGCGTGGCGGCGCGGCCGATTGTCCCGGGGCGGATCGGCCGTTGGAACCACTAGCCGGTGCCATCCGGGCGCGCTAGTCTCTGCCGACGGTCCGGGAGCCGTGTGGTGCTCGGTGCCGTGAGCGCCCGGTGGCGGTGCCGCCGGGGCAGGGAAGGGAGGCACGGGTACGGTGCAGGTCTGGGCCAAGTTCAGCGCCAACGAGAAGCTGGCGACGTACGGATCGGGGCTGGTGCTCCTGGCGTTTCTGCTCGGCGTCGGCCTGTATAGCGCCGGGAGCTTCGGCGCCGGAGGGCTGCTGGGTCTCCTGGCGGCGATCGCGCTGCCCGTCCTCTACTACCTCAGGTACACGAACTCGACGATCAACTGGCCGGCGCCGATCCCGGTCATCGCCTTGGCCATCGGGGCGCTCATGGGGATCGCCGCCCTGGTGAACCTGCTGTTCGTCGTCCAGTGGCTGGGCTGGGCCGGCTTCACCTTCACCTGGATCATCGCGCCGATCCTCTACGCAATCGGCGGGGCGCTGATGTTCTGGGGCACCTACAAGGAGTGGTCGGCCGCCCGGGCCGCCGCCTGAGCCAGTCTGCCGGCTGGGACCAGCCGTCCGCCACCGCGCGGGAGGCTTCCGGTCGGCCGCGCTAGACTGCCTGCGTGAGCGGTCCGGTGGCCCTGGTGGGGGCGGGAGAGTTCCTGCCGGCCATGGAGGTGGTCGATCGCGCGCTGCTCGGCGCGACCGGCCGGTCGCGGCCCAGGGTGGTCATCCTGCCGACCGCCTCGTGGCCGGACGGCAGGTCGGTGTTCGAGCGCTGGGCGGCGATGGGCGAGGAGCACTTCGCCCGCCTCGGCGCGGAAGTCGAGACGGCGCCCGTGTGCGACCGGGCCACCGCCGACGACCCCGCCTGCGCCCAGGCGATCGGCGAGGCCGATCTCGTCTACCTGTCGGGAGGGAAGCCCGAGCACCTGGCCAGGGCCTTGCTCGGCACCGAGGTCTCGAGGGCGATCCGCGCCGCCCACGAGCGCGGCGCCGTGATCGCGGGCAGCTCGGCCGGGGCGATGGTGCTCGCCAGCCGGCACGTCCTCGTCGGGCGGCGATCGGCGTTTCCGGTCCTCGTCCGCTGGCGCGACGCGCTGGCGCTCGTGCCCGGCGCCGCCGTGATCCCGCACTACGATCGCTTCCCCGAGCCGCTCTCGGCCATGGTGGCGCTCCGCAGCCCGCGGGGGATCGTCGTGCTGGGGATCGACGAGGACACCGCCGCCGTGAGCCACGGCGGCAGCTGGCAGGTGCTGGGTTCCGGTCGGGTCACCGTGTGGCGCGGCCGCCGCCGGGAGCGGATCCGGACCGGCGACACCTTCCGGCTCTGACGCGATCGCCGGAAGCAGCGGGCGATGATGGCCCTCGGCCGGCTCCGGGGCCGCCTGATCGGGTACCCCTGGCCGGTCCCGCTGCTGATCGTGGGGCAGGCGCTGCTGGCCACCGGGACCGGCGTCGTCTTCCCGTTCCTCTCCCTCTACGCCACGAGCGCTTTCGGGGCAGACGTGGCGACCGCCGGCGTCGTAGGCTCGGCCTACTTCGCGGCCGGGATCCCGGCCGCTCCGATTGCTGGCGTGGTCGCCGACCGGGTCGGGCGCCGCTGGGTGCTGGTGACGGCGGTCCTGGGCTACGCCTCCGCGGTCGCGGTGATGGCCGCCGCCCCTTCGCTGGCGGTGCTCGTCGGGGCAGCTCTGGTAGCGGGCTTCGCCGTCGCCTCCGTCCACACGGTCAACGCGGCGGTGGTGGCCGACGCGGTGCCGGCCGAACGACGGGGCCAGGCATACGGGCTGGTCTATCAGGCGCTGGGCCTGGGCTGGTTCCTGGGGCCGCTGGTGGCGGCCCCCTTCCTCTTCGCCGGTGCGTACCGGGTGGCGTTCGCGGTGGTTGCCGCCGCCATCGCGCTGGCCGGCACGCTGTACGCGCTGCGGTTGCCGGAGACACGGCCCCGG
>JAGDMV010000129.1 GCA_017860675.1 Chloroflexota bacterium | reverse complement strand
TCGATGACCCCCGCAAGGCCAAGGAGCTGCTCCTCGACGCCTACGACCAGCTGGGGCTGGCGACCGAGGCGGGGATTCCGGCAACGGCCACCGCGCCGCTGCAGACGCGCGTGGTCGACGGCCTCGACCGGCTGTGGGTCATGGTCGATGTCGCCCCGAGGGAGGAGTTCTCCTTCGCCGGCCAGGACACGCAGTTCGACCTGGGCGGCCTCGCCCGCGGCCCGGACGGGGCGCCATACGTCCTCGACCGGGCGACGAAGACGGTCTACCGGGTGGACCTGCGGGCGCAGACCACCGTCGGCACGCCGCGCTTCATCGCGTCCGCTGGCCAGGACGTCATCGTCCTCGACGACAAGAACGTGCTCTGGCGCTGGCGCCCGACCGACACCAAGGGCAAGGGGACGCTCGCCAGGGTCCGGGTCGATGAGGCGTCCACCTGGGGTGCCGACGTGACCGGCATCGGCGCCTACGTCCGCAAGATCGATGACGGGCTGTACAACCTGTACGTCATCGACCCGTCCGAGCAGCAGATCCTGCGCTACGCGCCGGCGGCGGACGGCGGCGGCTTCCCCGCCGACGCGTCCGGCTTCTTCACCACGCCCCAGGACGTGTCGAAGATCACCGGGCTGTACATCGACGGCGAGCTCTACACGGCCGACGGCGGCCAGGTCTCCCGCTACTACCAGGGCCAGCGGCAGGGCTGGGAGGCGGACTCGCCGGGGGACGAGCTGCTCCGGCCGACCCGGAACCAGGTTCTCGTGGACTCGCCCGATCCCTGGGGAGAGGGCAACCTCTACTCGTTCGACACCGACTTCGACCGCCTGCTCGTGGTGCAGAAGTCGAACGGAGCGTTCGTCGGCCAGTACCGGATCGCGGGCGGGGACCGCGACTGGGCCGACCTACGTGACCTGTACGTGGTGAACCGGGGCCAGGGGCAGTCGCCGGTCGTCTGGTGGATCGACGGCAACCGGCTGATGTCGGCCCCGCTGGAGGCGGTGGGAGCCGCCGCCTCGCCGTCGCCGTCGCCCACGGCCAGCGGGCAGGCCTCGGCCTCGCCCGGGGCCACCCCGAAGGCGACGCGGAAGCCGACCCCGAAACCGTAGGCCACGCCCGCCCCGCAGCTTCAGCCGCGCCTCGCGACCTCGCCCGCGCCGGGCCGGAGGGCGGACCCCGCGGCCGCCCATGGGATAATCGGGCCATGTCCGGATCGCTCGTGGAGATGAAGGTCGAGAGCGTCCGCGTCCATACGCTCTCGAGCCAGCACGTCGTCATCCTGCGCGAGCTGGACCGCGATCGCTACCTGCCGATCTGGATCGGGCCGTGGGAGGCCAGCGCCATCGCCATGCGCCTCCAGGGCGTGACGCCGGAGCGCCCGCTCACCCACGACCTGCTGGTCGCCATGCTCGACAAGCTCGGGGCGACGGTTCGCGAGGTGGTCATCGCCGACCTCGCCGAGGAGACGTTCCACGCCCGAATCCGGCTGGAGATGGGTGGCCGGCAGGTCGAGGTGGACTCGCGCCCGTCCGACGCGCTCGCCCTGGCGGTGCGGACCGGCGTCCGCGTCTTCGCCGCCAGCTCCGTCCTTGAGCGGGCCGGGGTGAGCGGCGAGGGCGGGCGTGACGACGAGGACGCCGACGCGGGTGGGGCCGTGATGGACGACGAGGGCCTGGCCGTCTTCCGCGACTTCGTCAATTCGCTCGACATGGGTGACGAGCCGCGCGAGGGCCCGCCGAGCCCGGCCTGATCGCCCGACGCCGCTCGGTCTCAGCTGCCAGGCGCGCCCTCCCGGTCGAGGATCGGCTCACCCCTGGCGAGCGCACGCCGGCCGTTCGCCCACAGCCTCAGGCGCAGCCACCAGAAGTCCTTGACGGCACGCCAGACGACCGCCAGCCTGGCGCCTGTCTGCGAGCCCGCCGTGCGGGGATAGTGCGGAACCCCGACCTCGGCGACCCGGCGCCCGGAGGCACCGAGCTTGATCAGCAGCTCAGCCGTGAAGAAGGCCCCGCCTGACTCGACCCTGATCCCCTCGAGCGCCTCGCGGCGGAACAGCTTGCAGGCGCAGTCGACGTCGCGAACGCGCAGGCCGAACCAGACCCGGTTGGCGAAGCGGTAGATCCGGGCGTAGACGGTCCGCACGAGAGGATCGGCGCGCTGGATCCGGTAACCGGCGACGACGTCGGGCGTGTCGGCCTCGGCCTGGCGGGCCACCAGGCGGGCGAGATCAGCGACCCGGAACTGGCGGTCGCCGTCGGTGAAGCAGATGAGCGGGTACCGGGCGGCCCGGAAGCCGGAGCGGATCGCCGCCCCGTAGCCGAGGTTCGCCGGGTGGTGGACGGCGCGGACGACCCCGGCGTGGGCCTCCGCCAGCCGGTCGGCGATGGACCCGGTGGCGTCGCGCGAGCCGTCGTCCACGGCGATGATCTCGAACGTCTCTGCCAGCGCCGGGAGCGTGGCGAGGGCTTCCTCGACGAGCGGCTCGAGATTCGCCTCCTCGTCGTGGGCCGGGAAGAAGTAGGACAGGGAGGGGACCCGTGCGACCGGCACCGGGAGCTCGACGACCGGGCCGGGTGGCTGGCTGCTCATGGGTTCGCACCTCGCTCGATCGGCCGGGGCGACCGACACCGGGGCACGCCGCCCCGCCGCGTCGCGCCGGGTCGGGGCAGGGACGATCGCCTGGAGGATCGTACCGTCCCCGTCATGGCTCCGCCCCCCGGGGACCCACCACCTGCCACATGGCCTGGATGCCGGCCGGGTCCTCCCAGCGCTCGAGCACCCAGCGCTCCGAGAGATCGAGGAGCTGCGCATAGGGCCGGACGACGAACACGGGGCGGCGGCCGAGGTTCGCCTCGATGAGGGCGTCGACGGTCCCCAGACCGCCGTCCACGAGGTCGCTGTCGTCGACCACCGTGACGTCGGGCCGCTGTCCCTCGACCAGGGTCGCGTACCAGAGCGGCGTCGAGATGCTCCACCAGGTCTGGACGACGGAGCTCTCGGGGAGCGTGGCCAGGACCCCGTCCACCCAGCGGCGGGCAGCGACGTCCCCGCTCCGGTCGGCCTGCCTGAAGGAGGCGGGCGCCGCCACCAGGGCCGGCCCGACGAGAGCGGCCATCGCGACCAGGGAGGCAGCCACGGCGGCCGGCGAGCCGAGCGGCGCGCGCAGCCGGCATCCCTGCCCGGCGCCCGAGGCCCCGGGTGTCGCTTCGCTCGCCGCGGGTTCGGTCAGCGTCGACCCGGGCGCGAAGGCATCGACGAAGGCCGCGGCCCCCACGCCCAGCCAGGTGATGGCCAGCAGGAGCGGGCCGAGGTAGTAGCGATCGATCGCGGCGTTGACGTAGGCGGCGTCGAACAGGCAGGTGAGCAGCGCGGCGACGCCCGACAGGAGCGCATACCGCGGCCGGCGAAGGGCCGTCGCCACGAAGCCCGCCAGCACCAGAGGAGCCAGCACCCCCAGCTCGTTGACCGTCCGCCGTGCCAGCTCGTCGACCTTGCGCTCGAGGTCGGCGAAGAGCGGCAGGACGTCGGAGCGGAACTGCTCGCCGGTGACCACGTAGACGAAGCCGTCCCAGGTATCCGGGCGGCCGTAGACGAGCGGCGCACCCATGGCGGCCCGCACCGGCAGCTCTAGGTAGAGGAGGAGGCAGACACCGGCTGCCAGCGCGAGGCAGCTGACCCACAGGCGCGGCCGGAGGACGATGCGCGGCTCGACCGCGAGCACGAAGAGCACGATCGCCGGCGCCAGCAGGAGGCTGAGCGAGTGGTTGGCGGCGGCGACCCCGTACACGGCGGCAGCCGCCAGCAGCCATCGGTCGGGGCGGCCCGCCCGCCCCGCCAGCCGGCTCTCCCAGCCGACCAGCAGCACCAGCAGGAGCGCCAGCAGGGCGAGGTGGAACGTGTGCGGGTCGGCATGGGCGCCCATTCGCCAGGGGAGCGGGCTGAGGGCGAGCAGGAGGCCTGCGCCGATGGCGACCGGCGACCGGCCGGTCAGCTGCCGCACGAGGACGACCGTCAGGCCGCAGGCCACGGCGAACAGGCCGGCGCTCAGGATGTTCAGCCGGAATGCCGGGTCGCCCAGCGGCGCGAAGACGATGGACGCCAGCCAGCCGAGGACCACGTAGGCGGGATAGCCCGTCGGGTGGGCGGTGCCGAGCAGCGGGGCAACGGCCTGGAACTCGCCCGTGTCCCAGAAGGCCAGGCCCGGCAGCAGGGCCGCCCGCGCCAGCACGAACGCGACCAGGCCGACGGCGATGGGCCCAGCGGCGTGGATCATGGCCGCAGCGGGGGCCCAGGAGGGCCGCTGCAGGCCAGCCCCGTTCAGGCCGGCACCGGCCCGGCCTGCGCCCGAGTCCGCGCTCACCAGCCCAGCGCCCGGGCCCAGCCGATGCCCCATGCGTGGACCGCGACTGACAGCGCCACCAGCCCGACCGGCACGGCCGCCCAGGCCCGCTGCCGCCCCTCGAGCAGGCGTTCGGTTCCGAGGGCGACGAGCAGCAGCAAGAAGGGCGCGAAGTCGAGGCTGAAGCGATAGCCGAACTGCACCCAGCCCTGCGAGAAATGGGCGAGGTTGACGATCGCGATCGCGGCGGTCGCGAGCGTCGCCCCGGCCACCACCCGGTCTCGCCCGAACGCGGGCACGGCGGCCAGCGCCAGCAGGTAGGCCGGGCTGGTGAGGATCAGGCTGGTGCCGATGTCCCGCGGGACGAGGAAGCCGCAGCCGGCCGAGCTCCACATCTCCCGGGCCACGCCGGGCTCGCAGGCCGGCATGACCTGCGGGAAGGCGAGCAGCATGACCAGCACGTTCTGGGGGATGTAGCGAAGGTCCGTGGCCGCCCAGGCGGCGTTGTAGTCGAACTGCGGATATGCCTCGATCTCGGACCGGTAGAGGATCTCGTAGGCGGGGTTGAAGGGCTCCCCGGTCGTTGCCAGGGTGTAGGCGACGAGCGCCAGGACCGGGATCGCGGCCCCGATGGCCGCCGACACTCCCCGCCGCAGCCAGCTGCCCCCGCCTCCCACGAGGACGAAGAACGGCAGGCCGAAGATCACCGTCAGCCGGGCGGTCGCCGCCAGCCCGAGCAGGAAGCCGGCCGCGACCTGGCGCCCGTCGAGGCCGATCGCCGGCCAGTGCGCTCTCGCTCCGCCGTCACCGGCCGGGGCGGAATCCGCTCGCGCCCGGTCGTCCCCGTCCGCCTCCAGGGCCAGGCCGATCGCCGCCAGGGCGGGCGCCAGAGCGATGACGTGGGCGAAGTACCAGGTGGTCCCGATCGAGGCCGCATACCAGAGGACGGTGCCGGCGCCGAGGAAGACCGTGACGAGGACGCGCACCCAGGAGCGCAGCGTGAGCCGCCCCAGGACCCAGAAGGCGAGGGCGACATCGATGGCGCCCACGATCGCCGACACGAGGACCTGGTCTGTGAGGGTCCCGAAGGCGGCCACCAGCGGCAGGAGGATGACCGCCGGCAGCGGCGGGAACGGGATGAGCGCCCGGCCCGTCGGTAGCCCGTCGGGGCCCAGCAGCGGCACGACGTCGTGGAGCACGGCATTGCCGGGGCTCGTCGCCGTCGCCTCGACCGGGTAGCGGATGTGCGCCTGACCCTCCAGCCAGGCGGCCGCCTGCCAGACGAAATGGTCGTAGATGTTCTGCCAGGACGGCCGGGTGAGAACGTAGAGGGCGAGCATGGCCAATGCAACGCCGAGGCCGACGAGCACGGTCAGCCGGGCGTCGCGGTCGGCCGGGAGGAGGGGGGTGCCGGCGGTTGGCGTCCCGCCCTGGGATATACTCCGGTCCACTCCAGCGCTCGTTGGGAGGCCGATTGGTGCCAGGTCCCGCTCCGGGTGAGGGCGCCTCGGCCGGCTTGGAGGGCCACCTGCGGCTGCGGGACCTGGCCGTCCCGCTCGGCCTGGTCGTCGCCCTCGGCCTCGCTCTCCGGCTCATCATCGCATACGTCCT
>JAGDMV010000128.1 GCA_017860675.1 Chloroflexota bacterium | reverse complement strand
GATCGCGGCCTCCTGCTCGTCGGACAGCTTGAAGCCGGAGCCGGCGAAGACCTTGATGCCGTTGTCCTCGTACGGGTTGTGCGAGGCGGAGACGACGATCCCGGCGTCGACCCGCATGCTCTCGGTGACGTAGGCGATGCCTGGTGTCGGGAGCACGCCGACCATCTCGGCCACGCCGCCCATCGACGTGATCCCTGCTTCGAGCGCGCTCTCCAGCATGTAGCCGGAGATGCGCGTGTCCTTGCCGACGATCACTCGCGGCTGGCGGTCGGGCCGGCGAAGCACGTAGGTGACGGCCTGGCCGACCGCCAGCGCCATGGCCGCGTCCATCGGGTGGCGATTGGCCACCCCGCGGATCCCGTCCGTTCCGAACAGCTTGCCCATCGGGTCTCCCGCTTCGTGCTGCCAGTGCTCTTCCCCGGCTCGTCAGTCGCCGGCGAAGAGGTCCATCGAGGGAAGAAGTGCCGCGGCCCGCCGGCACAGGTCGTCGACGACCTGCTGGAGCCAGCCCACCCCCGCGGCCCGCGCCTCGGCCGGCAGCGCGCGTATCGTAGCCACGTAGTCGGCTGCCGACCCGGTGACCGCCTGGCCGAGGATTGGCGGCAGGCCGGCCCCCGCCTCGTCCCCGGACACCTCGAACAGAACGCACACGTCGGCGATGCGCTCCCGTACCTCGATCCGCGACCGGTCGTCGGGCCCGACGTGTCCGACCATCGCCGCGAGCCGCTTCGTGCGCTCGCCGACGGCCAGGTCGAGCATCTCGAGGGCGCCCTCGTAGACGAGCGGGCCCAGCTCCTGGGCCTCGAAGAACGGACGGCGCACCTCGTGGTACCAGCGCCTGAGGGCGGCAAGGTTGGCCAGGTAGGTGACGTTGTTGGCCACGATCCGGGGCAGCTGCCGGTAGGCGTGCGGCGT
The DNA here is from genome assembly GCA_017860675.1 of Chloroflexota bacterium. GTDB lineage: Bacteria > Chloroflexota > Limnocylindria > Limnocylindrales > CSP1-4 > CTSoil-043. The sequence goes on along the minus strand of JAGDMV010000128.1, from coordinate 5,245 downwards.
CACCGGCCGGCGGCGTTCCTCGGGCGGCGCCGGGACCACGAACGTCCCGTCCTCGGCCACGTCGGCGCGGAGGATCGAGCCGGCTGCCACGACCGCCCCGTAGCCGACGCGGATGGGTCCCACCGCCCCACCCTGCCCGCCGAGAAAGATCGGCGGCCGGTCGAGCATGACCCCGCGGGGTACGTCGCCGAAGAGCGACGCGGTGGCCTTGTGGCCGTCCGGCGTGAAGTTGAAGTGGATGTACGAGCTGCCGACCTCGCTATGGTCCTTCCGGCTCGTGCCGCCGGCCATCAGGCAGTCGCAGAAGTTGATGAGGCTGCCGAGGGTGACGAACGGGAACAGGATCGTCTGCTTCAGGCCGACAGTGTGGGCGCCGTTGGCTTCCTCCTCGAGCAGCGTGCCCTCGCGGACGTGGGCGCCGGGGCCCATGCTCGCCCCGGCCAGGAAGACAGCGTCGGCGAAGGATCCGGCCCGCAGGTCCACCCGCGGGCCCAGCCGGCAGTCGTCGAGGGTGACGGGGCCCTCGGCGCCCAGCCGCGAGCCTGCCGAGATGACGGTTCGGGCTCCGTAGATGCGGCAGCCAGGGTAGATGACGACGCCGTCGCCGGAGATCCGGTCGGGGTCGACCTCGGGGCCGATGTCCAGGCTGAGCGGGTTCGGGATGGCGACGCCCTTGGCGATGAGCCGCTCGACCGTCTCGATGCCCCGGGGCTGGGTCTGCATGCGCGATCTCCAGGCTGCGGTGGGCCGACGTCGTAGGCGGCGACGACGCGCAGGAGGCGGCCGGCCACCGGCGGAGCGCCGGACGTCATTGTGCCGCCCGCCGCGGCGGTCCGCATCCGCGGCCCGCACCCCGTCGCGAGCCGGCGCCGGGCAGTCCTGCCGGGATCAGGCCCGCTGCCGGAGCCGAACCGGGAGGTCGAGCGCGCGGCGCCCGGTGGCGTGGGCGATGGCGTTGGCGATGGCCGGGGCGACGACCATGTTGGAGCACTCGGCCACGCCCCGCAGCTGCAGCTCGGGCGGCTCCCCCGCGTCCCCCACGAGTATCGTCACCATCTCGGGCACGTCCCGCGTTCGCGGGATCCGGTACTGCTTGAAGCCGCGGGTCTCGCCCGGCTTGAAGTCCTCGGCCAGGGCGAAGCCGATGCCCATGGCGATACCGCCCTCGATCTGGCCGATGACGCCCTCGGGGAACACCGGCCGGCCGACGTCGTGCGCGGCGACCACGCGCAGGACGCGGACCGCGCCCGTCGCCGTGTCGACCTCGACCTCGGCCAGCTGGGTGCCGCTGACGAACAGGGCATACGGCTCGCCCCGTTCCTCGCTCGCCTGGTAGGCGGGCACGTCCGCGTCGAAGTAGCCCTCGAAGGTGGTCGGCAGCCCGGCCACGGTCCTGGCCCGGGCAACCTCGACCAGCGGGATGGCGGTCTGTGCCTGGTCCCTGGCCCGCACCCCTCCGTCGCGGAGCTCCAGCTCGACGATCGGCCGGCCCAGCAGCTCGCTCGCCGTCGCCAGGGTCGCCTCGCGGAGGCCGGCGGCCGCGACCCGCACGGCGTTGCCGACGAAGAAGATCACCCGGCTGCCCACCGTCGGCCCGGTGTCGGGGGAGCCGGCGGTGTCGCCGAGCCAGACCGACACCCGCTCGAGGGGCAGGCCGAGCTCCCCGGCCGCGACCAGGCCCAGGGCGGTGGCGGTGCCCTGGCCAAGGTCCATGGCGCCCGTCCGGACGACGACCGACCCGTCCGGCAGGAGGTCCACGGCCGCCCGCCCCGGACCCCGCCCGACGGTCAGGGCAGGGTCCTGGCCCGGGATCGGTCCTCCGCCACCGCCACCGATGCCGTACCAGACCGACGCCACCCCGACGCCGCGCCGCCGCGTCACGGCCGGCGCGTTGGCCCGGGCGCAGCGCTCCAGCGCCGCGTGCCAGTGCGGCCGAACAGCCTCGATCGTGGCGTCGTAGGCCGGGTCGCGCTCGAGGACCCGGCCCGACAGGAGGCGATCGCCGGCTCGGAGCCGGTTCCGCTCCCGCAGCACGAGCGGGTCAACCCCCAGCGCTGTCGCCAGCAGGTCCATCTGCGACTCGACCGCGAAGGCGACCTGGGTCGTGCCCGGGCCGCGCATGCAGCCGGCAGTCGGGTTGTTGGTGAAGACGACGCGGCCGTGCAGGTCGACCGCCGGCCAGCGGTAGGGGCCCGTGGCAGAGGCGAACGTCTTCACCATGAGGCCCGGCCCGAATGACGCGTACGCCCCGGTGTTCGCCACCATGTCGATCTCGAGGGCGGTGAGGTCGCCCTCGCGGGTGGCGCCCGCGCGCACCCGGATGCGATACGGGTGGCGCTTGTAGGTCGACTCGAACGATTCGGCCCGGCTGTAGACGATCTTCACCGGCCGGCCCGTCCGGAACGTCGCCAGCGCCGCCAGGCACTGGCAGGAGATCTCCGTCTTGCCGCCGAACGCGCCGCCAACGACGGTGGGCACGACGCGCACCCGCTCCTTCGGCAGACCCAGCGTCCGGGCGATCTCAGCCTGCTGGTAGTGGGGGTACTGGGTGGCCGTTCGGACGACGAGCGTCTCGCCCTCCCAGGCAGCCAGCGCGGCCTCCGGCTCGAGATAGGCGTGCTCATTCCAGGGGGTCGTGTAGGTGCGCTCCACGATCACGTCGGCGCGGGCAAACCCCTCCTCGGCGTCGCCTGACCGCAACCGGTTCTCGGCCAGCAGGTTGCCGCCCGGGTGGAGCTGCGGCGCCCCAGGGGCGAGCGCCTCGTCGGGGGTGCGCACGGCCGGGAGCGGCCGGTACTCGACCTCGATGGCAGCGAGTCCGGCGGCTGCCGCCCTGGGCGAGGTCGCCACCACCAGGGCGACGGGATCGCCGGCCTGGAGCACGACGGATTCAGCCAGGACAGGCTGGTCCTTGACCTTGCGGCCGTAGCGGTTCTCGCCGGGGACGTCTGCGGCGGTCAGGACGGCCTCGACCCCGGGCAGGCGGCGGGCGCGCCCGGTGTCGATGCGGACGATCTCTGCGTGCGGGTGGGGGCTGCGAAGCGCCCGGGCGTGGAGCAGCCCGTCGACGGCCAGGTCGGCGGCGTACACGGCACGGCCCGTCACCTTGTCGAGCGCGTCGGCACGCACGAGGCCAGCCGCCTCGGGCGGCCACCATGCGCCCTCCCGAGCCTCCGCCGCCCACCGCCGTGGCGATCCCTGCCCGCCGTTGGCGGCCCATTCGACGGCGTCGACGATGGCCTGGTAGCCGGTGCAGCGACAGAGGTTGCTGCCGAGAGCCCGCGCGATCTCGGCCCGGCCGGGATGGGCGTCGCGCTCGAGCAGGGCCGCGGCCGACATGATCATGCCCGGCGTGCAGAAGCCGCACTGGACCGCGTCGGCGGCCACGAATGCCCGCTGGAGGGGGTGCGGACACTCCGGGCTGCCGAGGCCCTCGATCGTGGTGACGTTCCGTCCGGCGACCTCGGCGGCCTTCACGCGACAGGCGCGAGCGGCCTTGCCGTCGACGATAACGGTGCAGGTTCCGCAGGAGCCGTCGTCGCAGCCCTCCTTGGTGCCGGTGAGGCCGAGCCCGTCCCGAAGCAGGTCGAGCAGCCGCCAGCCTGCGAGAGCCTCGATGCGGCGCGGGGTGCCGTTGGCCCGGAGCTCGATGACGGTCGCGCCGTTGGTCTCGTGGGCGTCCGGAGGCTGCGCCGCGCTGGGGCGGGGAGCCGCTGGGAGAGGGTTGGTTCCGCGGCGCGGGTCCGTCATGGGTGGCGCCATCTTCGGTCACCGGATCAAGGTCTGCTCGGGGGGAGGCCGGCTCGGGGGGCGCCGGGCGCAGGGCGGCCGCATGGGAGGCGCAGCGGCGACGGCGGGGCGATCCCGCCGGCCCCGGTCCGCCGGTCCTACCGCGATTGCATCGCCAGCACGGCCTCCAGGGCGGGCGTGGTGCGGTCGAACACGTCGGTCACGAACGGGACCACGTCGCCGCCGCCTCCCTCCTGGAACCAGGCCGAGATCCCCGCCCGCATGATGGCCACCGTCGTGTGGGCCACAATGCGCGGTCGCGGGTCGCGCCGGATGTCCACGCCCAGGTCGGCGGCGACCTCCTCCGCGAGCGCATCCTCCCAGCGGACCTGGTAGGCAAGCGCGGATGCGGCGATCTCCGGCTCCTTGTAGACGACCCGCGCCTCGGCCCGGAGGAGATCCGGGTCGAAGTAGGTGGCAGTCACGGCGAGCAGGCCTCGCCGCAGCGCGGCGATCGTCGGCTCGTCGGGAGGACCGTCCGCCAGTGCAACGTGCAGGGCGTCGAGCTTGCCCTGCGGGTCGACGACGAAGACCTCCTCCTTGGCCGAGAAGTAGCGGAAGAAGGTCCGGCGCGAGACGTTGGCCGCGGCGGTGATGTCGTCGATCGTCGTTGCCGCGAAGCCGCGTTCCTCGAAGAGGCGCATCGCCGCCCTGGCCAGGGCCAGCCGCGTCTCGACCTTCTTGCGCTCCCGCAATCCGGGGGACTTCGGGTTCATGCGACTACCCTACGTCCGGAGTCACCTCGTGTCAACTGACAGTACATGCCATTTGGCACTAGCAGACAGGCGGTCAACGGGTCCGACACCGAGAGGAGGCCCGTGATGGCCGTCAGGGCGACCCCGCCCGCTCCGTCCCTGGCCGAGTTGGCCGATCGCTATGTCACCCTTCCGCCGCGTGCGCTCCATGGCGTGCTGGCGAGCCTCGCCCTGGTGATGCTCGCCGCCTCGCTCGATGCGACCGCAGTCGGCACTGCTCTGCCGCGGATCGTCACCGACCTGCACGGCAACGACCTCTACGCCTGGGTCTTCACCATCTACCTGCTGACGATGACAGTGTCGATGCCGGTCTGGGGCTCGCTGTCCGACCGCTTCGGGCGCCGGCCGGTGCTGTTCGTCGGCCTCGTGATCTTCCTCGTCGGCTCGGCCCTCTGCGGCCTGAGCGCGGAGATGTGGCAGCTGATCGTGGTCCGCGGCATCCAGGGCCTCGGCGCCGGCGCAATCGTGCCGATCTCGCTGGCGACCATCGGCGACCTGTACCCGCCGGCCGATCGGGCCCGTCTGCAGGCTGCCTTCAGCTCGCTGTTCGTCCTGGCCTTCCTCATCGGACCCACCCTGGGCGGCGTCCTCACCGACACCATCGGCTGGCGCTGGGTCTTCTATGTCAACGTGCCCGTCTGCCTGGCGGCGCTGGCCGTCATGTGGCGCTACATGCCACCGCTGCGCAGCGCGGTGGAGCG
>JAGDMV010000127.1 GCA_017860675.1 Chloroflexota bacterium | reverse complement strand
CTGGGCCACGGCTGCCGCATCGGACGGCGCGGTGCCGTTGGCTGCCTCCGGAGCAACGACGAACTCGACGACCACGCTGTAGCCGACGATCCGGGCAAGCGTCTGGCTGATGAGGGAGCGATAGCGGGTCTCGAGCCAGTCCTTGGCGAAGCCGTTCGGCACCGCGATACGGAAGCGGTTGTCGGCCACGTCGACCAGTGCCGTATGGCGAAGCCAGGTCTCGAAGTTCGCAGGGGACAGGGCGACCTGGAGCTCACCCAGTGCAGCCCGCCAGATGTGCTTGGCGTCCATGTGACCCTGTTGGCTCGGCCGGCGGTCGGCGCGCCGAGGTTGTCGATTCCGTAAGGGGCGCGAATCCGGTACGGGGGATCCAGGACCGGGCGACGGGGCGGAGGAACGACCAAGCCCACCGAGTCGATCCGGGTACCGGGCGCCTCCGTTCCGGAGGATGCCCGCTGGCGTCCCGGCGCCGTGGGCCGCCGAAGGATAGCACCGGCCGCCCGACCGCCGCAAGGCGATTCGGGCCAGAATCGGCGATACCCCCCTAGAGTATCGTGCGTGGCCCGGTTGCGGCCCCCGCAAGCAGTCGCGCCGCCGCCCCGCGCGAACCCCGGGCGGGCCGCCCCCCTCCCCGTCTTTGACACCCTTTTTCGGCGCTCCCTATAATCGGCCAGCGTTGACGCGCCGCCGCGCCGATGTGCGCAGGCGCGTCTGCGTGCCTTCCGGGCTTGAACCGGCGAGCCCACCGGAACGAGAGGAACCACGAGTCCCCCATGAAGCAGACCTACCAGCCGAAGAAGCGCCATCGCGCGAAGGAGCACGGATTCCGCGCCCGGATGCGGACACCCGGGGGGCGGCGGGTGCTCGCGGCTCGTCGCGCGCGCGGCCGGAAGCGGCTGGCCGTCTGACGCCGGGGAGCGGGCACACGGGCCGCGCGCTCGTGATGCTCAAGCGGCCGGCGGACTTCGCGGCGATCGGGGCACACGGGACCGGCCGGTCCCACCCGCTGATGACCGCCAGGTTCCGCCGGACGGGCCTCGATGTGACTCGCATCGGGCTGGCAACCGGCCGCAACCTCGGGTCGGCGGTGACCCGCAACCGGACCCGCCGGCGCATCCGGGAGGCGCTCAGGGTGATGGCGCCCTCGTTCCAGCAGGGCTGGGACGTTCTCATCATCGCCCGGCCGGCGATCGCCGCCGCCGACCACGACGCACTGGTCGCGGCCTTGACACAGCTCCTCCGTCGCGGAGGAGTCCTGGAAGGGACGGTTCGATCGTGAAGCGGATCGGGATCGGGCTCATCCGGCTCTACCGGGTGGTGTTCGCCTGGCTGCCGTCCAGCTGCCGCTTCGAGCCGAGCTGCTCGCGCTACACCGAGCAGGCCATCGACAAGTACGGGCTGCTGAAGGGGAGCTGGATGGGCGCCAAGCGTATCGGTCGCTGCCACCCGTGGAATCCGGGCGGTTACGACCCGGTCCGCTGACCGGGCAGCGGCACATGACCCGCAGGCAGCTCACCCGCCTCCTGCCCCTGGCAGGCCTGGTCATCCTCGTTGCCCTGGTGGCTGCGGCATGCGTCGCCCCCGGGGGCACCCCGGCCCCGGGCGCGCCGAGCCCGACACCCGTGCCGCCGCTCCAGCCGGCCGAGCCGGGCGCGAACCCGGTCGACCTGCTGGCCTGGCTCTTCACCCCGGTCTTCCAGATCCTGTTCATCGCCCTGGTCGTGATCGACCAGGCGACCGGCGACATCGGCATCGCCATCATCGTGGTGACGATCATCCTGCGGACGCTCCTCGTGCCCGTGTTCCGCAAGCAGATCGTCTCCATGCGGCGGACCCAGCTGCTGCAGCCCGAGCTGCGCGAGATCCAGCGGCGCTACAAGGGCGACCGCCAGCGCCTCTCGCAGGCACAGATGGAGCTGTACAAGGAGCGCGGCGTGAACCCGGCCTCGGGCTGCCTGCCGATGCTCATCCAGCTGCCCCTGCTGATGGCCGTGTACGTGGTCATCACCACCGGCCTGACGAACCCCGACCCCACGGCGATGCTCAACGTGTTCGGCTACCAGATCCCGGTCGAGTGCGTCAACGGCCTGGGCACCCCGGCCTACGACCCGTACGTTCCCTGCCTGGACACCACGGTCGCCTGGCTGGGCGGCCTCGACGTCAGCAAGCCACAGGTGCTGTTCCCCCTGCCGCTGATCGGCGGCCTGAGCATCCTGGCGCTGATCGCAGCGTTCCTCCAGCTGATCCAGAGCCGGATGACGATGCCGCCCACCGACCCGTCCTACAGCGACCAGAGCTCGCGGACGCAGCGTCAGCTCGTGCTGTTCCTGCCCTTGATCTCGATCGTGTACGGCGGCTTCCTGCCGGCCGGGCTGTTCATCTACTGGATCCTGACCTCGCTGTTCGCCATCGTGCAGCAGTACCTGATCGTCGGCTGGGGGTCGATGTTCCCGATCTTCGGCTGGACGCCGGGCTTCGCCAAGGACCACACACCCCGCTTCCCCGTTGCCGCCCCCACCCTGCACACGCCATCCAGCCCGGGCGGCAAGCCAGGGGCGCCGGTCACACCAGGCCAACCCACCGATCGCACCGCTGCCCAGCGCGCCGCGTCCGCCGCTTCGACCGTCCGGCCACGCGAGCGCGGCCGCCAGGGCCGCCGAGGGAGAAAGCGCTGACCCATGACTGCGTACCGTGAGTTCACTGGGAAGACCGTCGAGGAGGCCCTGCGCCAGGCGCGCGAGGAGTTCGCCGTCGGCCTCGACGAGCTCGACTTCGAGATCCTGACCCAGGGCAGCCGGGGCGTGCTGGGCATGGGCGCTGAGCCAGCCCGGATCGTTGCCGCCCCGCGCTCCGCCCTCGGCGGGGCGGCCCCGAAGCGCGAGGCGGCCGAGGCGCAACCCCTGCCGGCTCACGAGGAGCAGCCCCGCGACGATCATCCGCGTGGCGATCGGGGCCGTGAGCGCGGCCCGCGCCGCGACGATCGGCCGCGCGACGACCGCCCGCCCCGCAGCGAGGCAGCCTCCGAGCCGCGCCGCCAGCGAGCCCCGGCCCCGGCCACCTCGGCGCCCTCCGGCAGCAGGGTGGGCGCGCCGGCCACCCGCGATCGGCGCAGCGGATCAGCCGTGTCGTCGGCCGAGGCCGAGTTGGTCGCCGCGGCGCGCTCGCTTACCCGCGAGCGCGAGGAGCTCCAGGCGGCCGAGGCCACGCCCGAGGCCCTCGCCGCCGGCCGGGCCATCCTCGAGCGGCTGATGGAGCTGATGGGCTTCCACGTGGAAGTCGTGGTCGAGACCGGCGAGACGAACCGCCTCGACGTCGTCGGCCTGGACGACGACGAGCACGAGGCGCTGGGAGCCCTCATCGGTCGCAAGGGCGAGCGCCTGTCGGCGCTCCAGCACATCGTCAACCTGATGCTGTCCCGCGAGATGGGCGCCTGGACCCGCGTCCTCGTGGACGTCGAGGGCTACCGGGGCAGGCGCGAGCGCCAGCTTCGCGAGATCGCGCTGCGCGCGGCCGAGCGCGTCAAGGAGACCGGCAAGATGCTCCAGCTCGAGCCGATGCCGGCCCTCGAGCGGCGCTGGGTCCACCTCGCGCTGCGGGGCAACCCCGATGTCGCCACCCAGTCGATCGGCGAGGAGCCGAACCGGCGGATCGTCCTGGTACCGCGCGCAGGGATCTGATGGCCGGTGGCCCTGTTGCGCAACACGATCCGGGACCAACGCGTCATCTGTCGGTGACGACTCGACCTGCTAGAGTGACGACCCGCCAGCTGGAGATGACGGAACGACGATGACCCAGATGGACACCGCCGCCCCGCCCAACCGAGGGCACTCGCGAGGCCGCCTGATCGGTCGGCTGCTCGTGGGAGTCATGGCCGGGCTCGTGCTCGTCGGAGCCTTCGGCGCTGGCGCGCTGCTGGCCTATGACCGCCAGTACGCCGACCGCGTCGTGCCGGGGGTGACGGTCGACGGGGTCGACGTCGCCGGCCTCGACCGGGAGGCGGCGACGGCCCGCCTGGAGGAGCGGCTCGCCCACTACGGCGACGGCCAGGTCATCATCCGGACCAGCCGCGGCTCGGCCACCATCCCCTACAGCGCCTTCCGCCGCGCCGCCGACATCGACCGGATGCTGGACGCGGCCTTCACCGTCGGGCGCGTCGGCGACCCCGTGAACCGCGCCGTCGACGGCATGCGCAGCCTGCTCGACGGCACGTCCGTGGCGCCCGCCGTGACGCTTGACCCGGAGGCCGTCGCCACCGCGGTCGCGGCCGCCGCCGACAAGCTCGACAGGTCCCCGGTCGACGCCTCGGCGGCGACCGGGAAGGACGGCTTCACGGTCACTCCCGGGACCGACGGCCAGGGCCTCGTCCAGGGGCCGATCGTCGACCAGGTCCTGGCTTCGCTGATCGATCCCACGGCGCCCGACGAGCTCGTCGTCGACGCCGATTTCGCGCCCGTCGAGCCGAACATCACCACGGCCGAGACGGAGGCGGCAACCGCCCGGGCGGAGCTGATGGCCCGCGACCTCGTCGTCGCCCTCGGCGACAGCAGGTGGAAGATCCCGGCGGCGACGGTCCGGTCCTGGATCGGCTTCACCCCGACCATCGACGGCGGCTACGAGCCGTTCGTCGATCCCGAGGCTCCCACCAAGGCGATCGTCGGCCTGTCCAAGAAGATCGACAAGGCGCCCAAGGAGGCGTCGTTCCTGCTGTCCAGCGGCGGCTCGAGGGTCGGCGTGGTGGCCGGCAAGAACGGCCGGAAGCTGAACGTCGAGGCGACGGTCGCGCTTGCCGTCGCGGCCGTGACAGCTCGCGGCCTGCCGGGGGCGGCCGAGCCGCCGCCGCCGCTCGAGCCGGCGGTCGCCGTCGTCGAGCCGAAGCTGACGACCGCGGAGGCCAAGAAGGCCGCTCCGCTGATGAAGCGCATCTCCACCTGGACGACCTACTTCTACTCCGGCCCGTCCAATGGCTACAGCCGCAACATCTTCATCCCGGCCCGGAAGATCAACGGCACGGTGGTGAACCCGGGCGCGGTGTTCGAGTTCTGGAGGGTGGTCGGGACCCCGTCCTACTCCCAGGGCTACCGCGACGGCGGCGTCATCAAGAACGGCCGGTCGCTGCACACCGGCGCCCTCGCCGGCGGCATCTGCTCCACCTCCACGACGGTGTTCAACGCGGCCGCCCGGGCAGGCCTCGAGATCCTGGCCCGCGACAACCACGCCTACTACATCGACCGCTATCCCCTCGGCCTGGACGCGACCGTGCTGCTGGGCAGCAAGACGGTCAAGTTCAGGAACGACACCAAGTACCCGGTCCTGATCCGGGCCTCCATGGGCCGCGCCAGCGCCGGGCGCTCGTTCGTCCGCTTCGACATCTGGAGCGTGCCGACCAACCGCAAGGTCGTCTTCTCCCGACCGGTCGTGAAGAACATCCAGCGAGCTCGCGACATTCCCGTGTACACGAGCGCGCTGCGGCCCGGCGTGCGCGAGCGGCTCGAGTTCCCGGTCAACGGCATGGACGTCTGGGTGACCCGGGTGGTGACCGACCGTAAGACCGGCAAGGTCATCCACAAGGACACGGAGGCAGGCTGAGGCACGAGGGACCGCGGCCCGGGCCCGGCGGGCGCGGCCCGGTTTCAGCCGGCCGTGCCGGCAGCCACGATGGCGATGACCCGGGCTCCGCAGTCCGGGCACGACCCGGCGTACGCGTGGCGCCCGTTGCCGAGCACGACGCGCTCGGCGCCGGCGATCGTCACCTTGCGCTTCTCGCGCATGCAGTAGGCCCGGGGACCATCCGGGGCCGGTGCCCCGACCTCGGTTGCGGCTTTGACGCCGGGGCCCCCGCCCGCACCGAGGTCGGCGATCTGGGCGCGAAGCTCAGCCTGCCGGGCGCGGACCTCGTCGAGCTGGCGCGAACGCTTCGCCTCATCCTTCACCAGGCGGGCGAGCCGCTGCTCGAGACGTGCGACCTGCCGGTCACGGCCGCTGCCGCGAGCGGTGGCCACCCCGGCCGCCGCCTTGCGTTTCTTCGCCATCCTCCCACCCTCCTGGGGCCGTCGAGCCCTGGAGTGCGTCCTCCCGCTCTCGGGCTCGGCAGAGCATAGCGCCGGGACCGTCCGGCGGGTAGAGCGATATGGGTTGGCCCGCCCTGGGCATGGCGGGCATGGCGAGTCAGTTGGGCCGGGTGGCCGCGGCGCCGGGACCGTCCGGACGTCAGGGCAGTCCCGGGCCGAGCCGACCTCAGGCGAGGCTGAGGCGCTTGAGCTCCTGGACCTGGCCGCGGATGGCCCGCTCCGTCGGCAGCCGCTCGATGCTGGAGGCGCCGAAGAAGCCGTGCACCCCTGGCATCCGGGCCAGCGCCGCCCCCACGTTCTCCGGCTCGTCGAACGGGCCGCCGTGGCAGAGGACGAGGATGTCCGGCCGGACCCGCTTGGCTGCCTCGGCGATGCCCAGCACCCGCTCGATGGCGTCGTCGAGGCCCAGCGCGACCCCCGCCCCGATCGTGCCGGCCGTGGTCAGGCCGACGTGGGCCACGACCTGGTCGGCGCCGGCCTTCGCCATCTCCCTCGCCTGGTCGGCATCGAAGACGTACGGCGAGCAGAAGAGGCCCGTCTCCGAGGCGATCCGGATCGCCTCGATCTCGCGGTCGTAGCCCATGCCGGTCGCCTCGAGATTGCGCCGGAAGTCGCCGTCGATCAGGCCGACTGTCGGGAAGTTCTGGACGCCGTCGAAGCCCATCTCCCTGAGCTGCCGCAGGAACACGGGCATGAGGCGGAAGGGGTCGGTGCCGTTCACACCGGCGAGCACCGGCATGTCGCGGACGACGGGGAGCACCTCGGCCGCCATCTCGACCACGATCCCGTTGGCGTCGCCGTAGGCGAGCATCCCTGCCAGCGACCCGCGGCCGGCCATGCGGTAGCGACCCGAGTTGTAGACGATCGCCAGGTCGGCGCCGCCGGCCTCGGCCATCTTGGCCGAGATCCCGGTGCCGGCGCCGCAGCCGACGATCGGGACGCCGGCCGCGACCTGCGCTCGCAGGCGGCGTTCGACCTCGCCGCGGGGGATGAACGGCATGGTGTCCTCCTTCGGTCTCCTGGCCGGCACCCGTCGGCTGCCGGGTGGGGTGGCTGACGCCGGGTCAGCCCTCGAGCATCCCGAGCAGCGTCTCGGCCACCCTGCCGGAGAACGCCTCGTCGTTGATGTTCGCGTCGACCTCGACGAAGGGGATGCCCGGCCGCAGCCCCGAGCGGATCGCGTCGAAGCAGGCCGCATCCGCCTCAGGGTTCCAGAACTCGCCGCCCTTCGCATCGAGCATCGAGACACCCCCAAGCGGCGCCAGCACGGCGACCGGCGCCGTGGCCGCGTTGGCGGCCGCAGCGATCATGCCGCCGATCCGCCGGTTCTCCTCCGCGTTCGTGCGCATGAGGGTGGTGTTCGGGTTCCACTGGTAGAAGGTCCGCAGGCGGTAGCGCTCGGGGACCGACTCGAGGCTGGCGAAGTTGGCCATGTCGACGCAGCCGGGAACGAGCACGGCCGGGATGCCGGCCCGCGAAGCCGCCAGGCAGCGTTCCGGCCCGGCGGAGAGGATCCCGCCGCAGACCTCGTCGGCCAGCTCGGTGGTGGTGATGTCGAGGGACGCGGCCGCGAAGCCGTCGGCGACGAGGCTCTCCAGCGTCCGGCCACCCGTGCCGGTGGCGTGGAAGACGAGGACCTCGTAGCCCCGTGCCTCCAGGATCTCCCTGGCGTGGTTGACCGCGGGCGTGGTGTTGCCGAACATCGAGGCGACGACGAGCGGCTTCTCGGCGGCCATGGCGGCGGGCGCCTCCATCTGCACCATGCCGGCGATCGCCCCAGCGGCGTTGGCATAGATCCGCCGGCTCAGCCGGTTGAAGCCGGCGACGTCGACGATCGAGGGCATGAAGGTGATGTCCTTCGTCCCGGCGAAGGCGCTCACGTCGCCGCCGCCCATCGTCGAGACCATCAGCTTGGGGACGCCGACCGGGAGGACGCGCATCGCGGTGGTCGCGATCGACGTCCCTCCGCTGCCGCCCATGCCGATGATCCCGTCGAGCAGGCCCTCGGCGTGGAGGCGGGCGACGACGGCCGCCAGGCCGTTGGCCATCGCCTGCATCGCCTCGTCCTTGTGGTTGCCAGAGGCCAGCCGGGTGAGATCCCCGCCGCCGGCCGACGCGATCTCCTCGCGGCTGACATCCGGGGCGAACGCCGGCGGCCCCATGACCCCGAAATCGACGACGAGCGTCGCGAGGCCTTCGGCCTCGATCAGCTCCTTGACGTAGCGGAAATCCTCACCCTTGGTGTCGAGGGCGCCGACGATCACCACGGTCTTCGCCATGTCACCTCCTCCCAGCCACGGCGTGCCTCCAACCGGTGTTGCGCGTCGGCGAAGCCGGCCGCTCCTCGGGCAGAGCACCGAAGCAGGGCACTGGATAGGGTACGAGCGCGGCGGCTTCCGTGGCCAACGGCCGTCGCGCCCGATCGACTGCCTGCCCAGGGCCTCAGCACCGAGGCGCGGGCTGGGCACCCGTACGCGACCAGGGGGCGCGCCTCCTTCTTATGACTGGGCGAGGTGGCGGACGGTTGCCGCGCCGGCCCGGCGGGACGCTGCTCATCCAGATGGGGCGATGGCGCCTTCGGCCTGGCCGTGCTTTGATTCCGGAAGCAGGCCTGTGCTTCAGGAGATCGACCATGTTCCGACGACACGCGGACGGCGGCGCGCCCGCCCCCAACGTCTACCAGATGCGCCAGC
>JAGDMV010000019.1 GCA_017860675.1 Chloroflexota bacterium | reverse complement strand
CGCGCGCGAGGGCTTCGAGGTCGTGGTCGTGCCGGCGCTGGACCTGGGCGGCCGGCCGGTCCGCAGCTCGGAGATCCGGGCTGCCATCGCCCAGGGCGATCTCGACGAGGCGGTCCGTCTCCTCGGCCGGCCCTACGCGGTGGCCGGCCGGCGCCTCCCCGGTCCTGCCGATGCCGGCGAGCAGGGGAGCATCCGCCTTGCCTTCGACCTCCCCGTCGCCCTGCCGCCGGCAGGCGGCTACCGGGTGACGATCGAGGCGGCGTGGGCGCCGGGGTCGGCCCGCCGGCGGGGAGTGGCCCGCGGGCGTGCCAGCGTCGGTGCGGACGGCACGGTGCGGCTCCGTGCGGCCCGCTCGCTGCCGCCTGCAGCCCGGCTGCGGGTGGCGTTCGCCGAGGCCGGCGGTTGACGCCGGGCGGCGGCCGAGCTGGCTCCCTGGCGCGGGACTCCTCCGGCCGGAGGGCGGCAGGTTGCCAGGCACAGCGCTCACGGTCGCTGTCGGCGACCTGGCGTTTGCCGTCTTCGCCTGCGCCTGATACCATCCGCCCGTTTGTGAACGTGTGGTCAAGTCAATCGTGTCGGAGGACCGAGTGCCGCTCGCGCGGGAAACCAGGGACCAGCTCATCGGTGCATACGCGATCTCACCCGGTGACACCGGGTCGCCAGAGGTCCAGGTCGCGCTCCTGACGGAGCGGATCAAGGGCCTGACGGAGCACCTCAAGGCGTTCCCCAAGGACAATCACTCCCGCCGCGGTCTCCTCAAGCTCGTCGGACAGCGCCGGCGCCTTCTCGCCTACCTGGTGAAGAAGGACTCCGCCCGCTACCGGGCCGTGATCGCACGGCTGGGGCTGCGCCGCTAGCATCCGGACGGGTCGGGGTGAAGGCCCGCGACCCGCGCCGCGAGGTTGGCCGCAGGCTGAACCTCGGTCCATAGCCGGCACGGGCAAGGAGTTTCGCCCGTGTCCACCCTCGTCTCCGCCGAATTCGGTGGTCGCATGCTGACCATCGAGACCGGCAGGCTCGCCCGTCTCGCCGGCGGCGCCGTCACCGTGCGCTACGGGGATAGCGTCGTGCTCGGCACCGCCAACCGCTCCGAGCCCCGGCCGGGGCTCGATTTCTTCCCGCTCACGATCGACTTCGAAGAGCGGATGTACGCGGCCGGCAAGATCCCGGGCGGCTTCATCAAGCGCGAGTCGCGCCCGTCCGAGGCCGCCATCCTGGCCGCCCGGCTGACCGACCGGCCAATCCGGCCGCTCTTCCCGGACGGCTACAAGGACGACGTCCAGTGCGTCATCACCGTCCTCAGCACCGACCAGGAGAACGACCCCGACATCCTCGGCACGATCGCCGCCTCGGCCGCGCTGACCATCAGCGAGATCCCGTTCCTGGGCCCGATCGGGGCCGTCCGGGTCGGTCGCATCGGCGGCGAGCTCGTGGTCAACCCGACGAACACGCAGCTCGACGAGAGCGAGCTCGACCTGGTGGTCTCGGGCACGCGCGACGCGATCATGATGGTCGAGGCCGGCGCCCGGGTCCTGCCCGAAGAGGTGATGGCCGAGGCGATCCTGTTCGCCCATCGCGCCATCCAGCCCCTGATCGACCTCCAGGAGGAGCTCGCCCGCCAGGTCGGCAAGGCGAAGCGCATCCCGTTCCTCGACGCGGGCACCGAGTCGGTCCTCGACTTCGCGGCCGCGCCGAACGCCGAGTATGCGGTCGTCGATGTCGAGACCACCGGCACGAACCCCGAGACGGCCGACCTCGTCGAGATCGCGGCCGTGCGGGTGAAGGACGGCGCGGTGGTCGACCGCTGGTCGACCTTCGTGAACCCGGGTCGGCCGATCTTCGGTAACCAGATGCACGGGATCACCGATGCCGACGTGGCCGGTGCCCCGACGCCGGCCGAGGCCGCCCGCCAGGCGCTCGCCTTCGTTGGCGACGCCCAGATCGTCGGCCACTCGGTCGGCTTCGACATCGCCTTCCTCGAGGCAGCGCTCGGCGACGGGACCAGGATCGAGCGCGGCCGCTATCTCGACACGCTGACGCTTGCCCGCGACGGCTATCCGGACCTTCCCGCCTACACCCTGGGTGAGCTGTCCCGCTTCTTCGGCGTGTCGCTCCAGGTGGCCCACCGGGCGCTGCCCGACGCCGAGGCGACGGCCGAGCTGCTCGTCCGCATCGGCTCCAATCTCCCCGGGCGCATTCGCGCGCTCGAGGACGGCATCGCCGGCGCGATCCGGCTGGCCCGCAGCTCGAGGGAGGAGGCCGCCGCGGCGCTGGAGACTGCCCGCCGCACGGCACGGGTCAGCAAGGCGCTCTTCGGGCTCATCCACAAGCGGACGGCAAGGCGGCTGACCCTGACCGAAGGCATCCGGATGGACGGTCGCGGCGTCGACGAGATCCGCCCCATCAGCGTCGAGGTCGGGCTCGTGCCCCGTGCTCACGGTTCCGGGCTGTTCACCCGGGGCGAGACGCAGGCGCTCACCGTCGCCACCCTGGGCGCCTCGTCGGACGTCCAGCGCATCGACACGATCAGCCCCGAGACCGAGAAGCGCTACCTCCACCACTACAACATGCCGCCCTACAGCACCGGCGAGAACAAGCCGATGCGCGGTCCCGGGCGGCGCGAGATCGGCCACGGCAACCTGGCCGAGCGCGCGCTCGTCCCGGTCCTGCCGTCCAGCGACGACTTCCCCTACGTGATCCGCCTCGTGTCCGAGTGCGTCACCTCCAACGGCTCGACCTCGATGGCCTCGACCTGCGGCTCCACGCTCGCCTTGATGGACGCGGGCGTGCCCATCAGCGCCCCGGTCGCCGGTGCGGCGATGGGCCTGATGACCGGGCCGGATGGCTCGTTCGCGGTCCTCACCGACATCCTCGGCAAGGAGGATGCCTTCGGCGACATGGACTTCAAGGTCGCCGGGACCCGCGACGGGATCACCGCCCTGCAGATGGACATCAAGGTCAAGGGCATCAACGAGGCGATCATCCGGGAGGGCCTGGCCAGGGCCCACACCGCCCGGATGACGATCCTCGACAAGATGCTCGAGGTCATTCCCACCGTCCGGGAGACGATGAGCGACTTCGCCCCGCGGATCACCAAGATCCAGATCAACCCCGAGAAGATCCGCGACATCATCGGCAAGGGCGGCTCGGTCATCCGCAAGATCCAGGAGGAGACCTCGACCGAGATCAACGTCGAGGACGACGGCACGGTCGAGATCGCCGCCGTCTCGGGCGAGAATGCCCGAAAGGCGATCCACTGGATCGAGAGCCTCACCCGGGAGGTCGAGGTTGGCGCGCTCTACCTCGGAACCGTGACCAGGATCATGAACTTCGGCGCCTTCGTCGAGATCCTGCCCGGCAAGGAGGGCCTGGTCCGGATCGGCGAGCTGGCCGACTACCACGTGCCCTCGGTCGAGGACGTGGTCTCGGTCGGCGACGAGGTCATGGTCGTGGTCACCGAGATCGACCGCCAGGGCCGGGTCAACCTCTCCCGCAAGGCGGCGATGCAGCGCCACCTCGCCAAGGGGTAGCGGTCCCTGTCCCATCGGCCGAGCCCCCGGGAGCCCGGGGGCTCGCTGCTATACTCGGCTCGTGCCCGCGGAACCGAACGAATGAGCGGAGCCATGCCCATCGCATACTCCCGCCCCCTCACCGTCGCGGTCGTGGGAGCCACCGGCGTCGTAGGCCGGACCATGATCACCGTCCTCGGCGAGCGGCGCTTCCCCCTGGCCGATCTGCGCCTGCTCGCCTCAGGCCGCTCGGCCGGCACCAGCGTGCCCGTGTCCGGACGATCGGTCGAGGTGGTCGAGGCGACGCCGGAAGCATTCGACGGGGTTGACATCGCCCTGTTCTCGGCCGGCGCCGAGGTCTCGCGCGAGCTCGCACCCCAGGCCGTTGCCCACGGGGCGACGGTGATCGACAACTCGAACGCCTGGCGGATGGAGGCGGGCGTCCCGCTGGTGGTGAGCCAGGTGAACCCGGACGACCTTGCCGGCCACGAGGGGATCGTGGCCAACCCGAACTGCTCGACGATGCAGCTCGTCCCCCTGCTCGCCGCCCTGCGCGACGCGGTGGGGTTGGAGCGGGTGATCGTTGACACCTACCAGGCGGTGAGCGGGACCGGCGCGGAGGCGATCGCCGAGCTGGAGACGCAGGTGCGGGCGCACGCCGCCGGCGCGCCCAAGGTCGCCTCGGTCTACCCGCATCCGATCGCCTTCAACCCCATCCCCGAGATCGACGTCTTCCTCGACAACGGCTACTCGCGCGAGGAGTGGAAGGTCCTGACCGAGAGCCGCAAGATCCTCCACCTGCCGGACCTGCGCCTCTCCTGCACCGCCGTGCGCGTGCCGGTCTTCATCGGCCACTCGGAGGCCGTCCACGTCGAGACGCGCCGCGAGGTCACGCCCGAGCGGGCGCGCGAGCTGTTCGCCTCCGTGCCGGGCGTGATCGTCCGCGACGACCCGGCCGCCCACGTCTACCCGCTGGCGACCGACGCCGCGGGGCGGGACGAGGTGTTCGTCGGCCGGGTCAGGCGAGACCCGTCCGTGCCCGACGGCCGCGGCCTGGCTTTCTGGTGCGTCTCGGACAACGTCCGCAAGGGCGCGGCCACCAACGCCGTGGAGCTCGCCGAGCTGCTGGTTGCCCGCGGCTGGGTCCTGCCCGCGAGCCGGCGAGGTGGACCGACGGGCGGAGGACCGGGATGATCGACGCCGAGCGCCGGGCGGCGCTCGAGCTGGTGGCGGACGAGGTCCGGTCGTGCCGTCGCTGCCGGCTCCACGAGACCCGGACTCAGGCCGTCCCGGGGGAGGGCCACCCCTCGACCGAGGTCGTGTTCGTGGGCGAGGGCCCCGGTCTCAACGAGGACCGCCAGGGACGACCCTTTGTCGGCCGGGCCGGCGACCTCCTGGTCGAGCTGCTGGCGTCGATCGGCTGGCGGCGCGACGACGTGTTCATCACCAACATCGTCAAGTGCCGCCCGCCCGACAACCGCGACCCGGCCCCGGACGAGATCGGCGCGTGCGGGCCGTACCTGCGCCGCCAGCTCGAGATCCTCGACCCGGCGCTGATCGTGGCGCTCGGCCGGCACTCGCTCGGCCGGTTCATGCCGGGGACCACGATCTCGCGCGCGCATGGCACGCTGCGACCGGCTGACCCCGCCTGCGGGGCAGCGGACGCTCTCGTGCTGGCGATGTACCACCCGGCCGCGGCCCTGCGGGCGCCGGCGCTCGAGGAGGCCTGTCGGGCGGACACCCGCCAGATTCCGCGAGCGTTGGAGGAGGCCCGCGCCCGGCGAGCGGCGGGAGGTGGCCCCGCGCCGACGGCGGCCCCCGGCGCCACGGTTGGCGTGTCCGGCCCGCCAGCGGCGTCCGAGGCGACCTCAGCCGCCGGGCCCGAGTCGCTGCCGCCGGCCGGCGAGCCGCCGGCCGACCAGCTGACGCTCTTCTGAGGACGGCCGTGGCCAGCAGCGCGCCCAGCTCCTCCACGCCGCTCCGCATCATCCCCCTGGGCGGGATCGGCGAGATCGGCAAGAACATGTACGTCTTCGAGTACGGCGACGACATCGTCGTGGTCGATTGCGGGCTCATGTTCCCCGACGAGGAGATGTTCGGCATCGACCTGGTCGTGCCGGACGTGACCTACCTGCGGACCCGCCGCGAGGCGGTCCGGGCTTTCGTCATCACCCATGCCCACGAGGACCACGTTGGCGGCCTGCCGTACGTGCTGCCGGAGTTCCCGGGCATTCCCGTGTACGCGTCGACCCTGGCCCGCGGCCTGCTCGGGATCAAGGTGAAGGAGCACAAGCTCCACAACAACCCGCTCCTGCCGCTCGATCCGGGCAACGAGCTCGAGGTCGGCCCGTTCCGCATCACGCCCTTCCGGATCGGCCACAGCATCCCCGACGCGATGGGACTCGCCATCCGGACGCCAGTCGGGACGGTCGTCCACACCGGCGACTTCAAGTTCGACCACACGCCGGTCGACGGCAAGCCGTCCGACTTCGGCGTGCTCGCCCGGCTCGGGGCCGAGGGGGTGATCTGCCTCCTGTCCGACTCGACGCGGGCCGAGAGCCCGGGCTACACGCCCTCCGAGCGGACGGTCGGTGAGGCCTTCCGCGAGATCATGGAGCCGCTCGACGGTCGCGTGATCGTGGCCACCTTCGCCAGCAACATCGCCCGGATCCAGCAGGTGATCGACGCGGCCGCCACCTTCGAGCGGCAGGTGGCCGTCGTCGGCCGCTCGATGGAGCAGAACGTCAAGATCGCGGCCGAGCTGGGCTACCTGCAGTTCACGCCGTCGCGGCTGATCACCAAGGACCAGATCGGGAGCAGCGCGCCGGGACGTCTGGTCATCGCCACCACCGGCGCCCAGGGTGAGCCGATGGCCGGCCTCGCCCGGATGGCGAACCGCGATCACCGCCACGTCGAGATCCAGCCTGGTGACACGGTCATCGTCTCGGCCAGCCCGATCCCCGGCAACGAGGAGTACGTGGCCCGGACCATCGACAACCTGTTCAAGGCAGGGGCCAACGTCTACTACCACGCCATCCGCCACGCGCACGTCTCGGGCCATGCCAGCCAGGAGGAGCTCAAGCTGATGCTCGTCCTGACCCGGCCGCGCCACTTCATCCCGATGCACGGCGAGTTCCGGATGCAGGTCCAGCACGGGCGGCTGGCGATCGAGACGGGCGTGGCCCCCGAGAACGTCTACATCATCGAGAACGGCCAGCCGATCGAGTTCTTCGCCGACGGCACGGCCCGGCGCGGGGCGCCCGTCCCAGCCGGCTACGTGTTCGTCGACGGCCTGTCCGTCGGCGACGTCGGCGAGATCGTGCTGCGGGACCGCCGGGCGCTGGCGGCCGACGGGATGTTCATCGTCGTCGTCACCGTCGACAAGCAGACCGGCACGCTGATCGGCCGGCCGGAGATCGTGACCCGCGGCTTCGTGTCCGACGAGCGAGACCTGGAGGCGTCGGTCGAGACCGTCATCGCCTCGATCCGCACGCCGGGCGAACACATCAGCGAGGTCGCCCTGCTGAAGAGCCAGATCAAGGAGGCGGTGTCGCGCCACCTGTTCGAGCAGACGCGGCGCCGGCCGATGGTCTTCCCCGTCGTGGTCGAGGTCTAGCCATGGCGCGTCGCCGGCGGACATCCACGGCCCGGCCCCGCAGCCGCTCGACCGGCCGGAGCGGACCGTCGTTCTCCATCTCGCCCGACGTCACCCGCTCGGTCATCGCGGTCAGCCTCATGGTGATCGGGGCCATCCTCCTGGTCGGCTTGCTGCTGCCCGGCAAGGGCGCGCTCACCGATGGCATCCGGAACATCATCGCGCCATGGTTCGGGACCGGGCGCTGGCTGCTCCCGTTCCTTCTCCTCGGCGCCGGTTGGTACGTCGAGTGGGGCCCCGGCAAGCGCCCCGGCTCGGGGTGGGGGAGGACGCTCATCGGGCTGAGCATCGCCTACGTGGCCCTGCTCGGCATCATTGCCGTGCTGGAGGACGCCGGACTGGCCGACGGGCGGAGCGGCGGACGGATCGGCGACGCGCTGGGCGGCTTCCTGGACGGACTCCTCTCGCCGGCGGGCGCGTTCGTCGTCCTGCTCGGCCTGGTGATCGTCGGGCTGGTGCTCGCCCTCAACGTCGGCATGCGCGAGCTCTTCCATCCTGTCGGACAGCTGGCACGCAGCGTCGGCGGGGCCGTCGCCGCCCCGGCGGCGGGGGCGGTCGCGGGCGCGGCCGCACGGCGGGATGAGCGGGTGGGGCCGGAGAACGGCCGGACGCGCGACGGAGCCACGGTGCGCAACGGCCGGGCCGCCCGGGAGGCGCCGCGCCCGGACATCCCGGCACCGCTGCCGTCGCCGGCACCGGTCTCCTCGGTCTTCGGCGGTGCTGTCCCGGTCGAAGCCGCCGCCGTGGCGGGGGCAGTGGCCGCGGCAGTCGCCGCGGCGCCCGGCGAGCCCGCGGCCGGACCTGGAGAGCTGCCCGGGTCGGGCACCCCTGGATCGCTCGAGGGCGATGCCGAGCCGGCGGCGCCCGAGCCGCGCGAGTACCAGCTGCCGCCCACCAGCCTGCTGGAGGAGATCGCCAGCCGCAGCAGCGACACCGGCATGGACCACGAGCGGAACGCCGCGATCATCACCGGCAAGCTGGCCAGCTTCAACATCCCGGCCAAGGTCACCCGCTGGAACGCCGGGCCGGTGGTCACCCAGTACGAGGTGGAGCCGGACCCGTCGGTCAAGGTCAGCCGCATCGAGGGACTGGCCGACGACCTGGCCATGGCGCTTGCCGCGCGCACCCTCCGGATCGAGGCTCCGATACCGGGAAGGAGCGTGCTCGGGATCGAGATCCCGAACATGGACTTCAACGTCGTGGCGATCCGGCGCATCCTCGAGGACCCCGAGGTGCGGGCGCTGCCGTCGAAGATCGCCTTCGCCCTCGGCCGCGACGTGGCCGGCCACCCGCGGGCCGCCGACCTGGCCAAGATGCCCCACCTGCTCATCGCCGGCGCGACCGGCTCCGGCAAGAGCGTCATGGTCAACGCGCTCATCACCAGCCTGCTGATGCGCTCGACGCCCAACGACGTGCGCCTCATCCTTGTCGACCCCAAGCGAGTGGAGCTGGCCGACTACAACGGGATTCCGCACCTGCTCGTGCCCGTGGTGACCGAGACGAGCCGCGCGCTGGCAGCCCTCAAGTGGGCTGTCGGAGAGATGGAGAACCGCTACCGCAAGTTCGCCGGGGCGACTGCCCGCAACATCACTGCCTACAACGAAACCCGGGTCGACCCGGCTGACCGGTTGCCCTACATCGTCATCATCGTCGACGAGCTGGCGGACCTGATGATGCGCGACGGCAAGACGGCCGAGGAGCCGATCGTCCGTCTCGCCCAGAAGGCGCGGGCCACCGGGATCCACCTCGTCCTCGCCACCCAGCGGCCGTCGGTCAACGTCGTCACGGGTCTCATCAAGGCCAACTTCCCGTCGCGGATCGCATTCGCCATGGCCTCGCAGATCGACTCGCGGACGATCCTGGACGCGCCTGGCGCGGAGGACCTCATCGGCCGCGGCGACATGCTCTTCCAGCCCTCCGACCTGCCTCGCCCGATCCGTCTGCAGGGGGTGTTCGTCTCCGACCGCGAGATCCGGGCCGTCACCGCCCACTGGCGGGCCGAGGCCGAGCCGCACTACGACCTGGCGATCGTCGAGACCGACGAGGATGGCGCCGAGAGTATCGAGGAGCCGGCCGACTCCGATGCCGACCGCCTGCTTCCCGACGCGGTCGCGGTCATCCAGGAGTACGACCGGGCCTCCGCCTCGCTCCTCCAGCGGCGCCTCAAGATCGGCTACGCGCGGGCGGCGCGGATCATCGACCAGCTCGAGGCACGGGGCTATATCGGCCCGTTCGACGGTTCGAACGCCCGCCAGGTGCTGCGGCGCGACACGGCCGCGCCGCAGCGGAGCAGCTGGACGCCGTCGCCCGAGGACGACCAGTGACGGGGCGCGACCAGGCGCGGCCCAGCTCGACCGGACCTGGCCGGCCGCGTTCTGGGCGCGACGAGCGCCGCGAGCGGCGCGACCAGTCGGCCGCGACCCTGGCCCAGCTCGGCCAGCGCCTGCGGGCCGCGCGCGAGGCGCGCGGGATCGACCTGCTGCGGGCCGAGCGCGACACGAAGATCCGCCGCCACTATCTCGAGGCGCTGGAGCGGGGCGACGCGGACGCGCTGCCCGGGACCGTCTACTCGACCGGGTTCCTGCGCAACTACGGCAAGTACCTGGGGCTCGACCCGGCCGACCTGCTGGCCGAGTGGCACCGGGCGGTAGGGGACACGACACCGGCTCCGGCCAGCCTGGTGCCGGTCGCGGTGGAGGCGCCCAGCCAGGGGTTCACCTTCTCCCCGGGGATCGTGGTGGCGGCGCTGCTGATCCTGGTGCTCGTCGCCTTCGGCATCTACCTGGCGGTCCAGCTGACCCGTTTCGTGGAGCCGCCCACGGTCACCGTGACTGATCCGGCAACGGCCGTCGTGGAGGTCGCGGAGGACACCAGCGCCTACGCCCTGCGGGGCAGCACCTCGGCCGGTGCGCAGGTGACGGTCCGCGCACCCGGTCGCGACGAGATCCAGGTCACTGCCGGGCCGGACGGCTCCTGGCAGACGACCGTCGAGCTGCGCCGGGGCGAGAACCCGTTCGAGATCAGCGCCGTCGACCCGGCCACCGGCAAGACGTCCGCCGAGCCGATCGCGATCGTGATCACGGTCCCCAGCTCGCCCATCGAGGCACCGGCCCTGACCCTCGACTCCCCGGCCGAGGGCGTGACGGTCGAGAACGGCGCCATCCCCGTGAAGGGGACGGCCACGAACGCGACCGAGGTGGCGGTCAGCGCCTCGTACCTGGGGCCGGCGCCGGGTCAGCCGCCGCCAGAGGCGACCCCGCGTGCGCCTGCCCCGGTCACCCTGCCGGTCGGCGACGACGGCGCGTTCTCGGGCCGGATCGACCTGACCGCCGGGACGTGGCGGCTCACCGTCACTGCCCGCGGCCTCGGCGACCTGACCACGACCCTGACCCGGACGGTGACCGTCGTCTACAAGGGCCTCAACGTGGTCATCCAGATCAAGGGCGAGCGCACCTGGCTGCGGGTGACGGTCGACGGCGAGATCTCGCCACAGACCGGCGTCGGCGGCAAGGTGTTCGCGGCCGGCAAGACCCTGCGCTTCACGGGCAAGGAGCTGATCGAGCTGCGGACCGGAAAGGAGAACACGACCTACCTGATCGTGAACGGGACCGAGTACGGTGCGCTTGGCAAGGTGGCCAACCCGGGGAGCTGGCGCATCGAGCCGGGCAAACCGCCCGTCCGGACCAGCGGTCGCTGACGCGACGGCGTGGGCGGACGAGCGCTGCGGACGGCGGCGGCCCGGCTCCAGGCAGCGTGCCTGGGGGCGGGGCTCACCGTCGCCACTGCCGAGTCGTGCAGCGGCGGACTCGTCGGTGACGCGATCACCGACGTCGCCGGCTCGTCGGCCTACTACCTGGGTGGCGTGGTCGCGTACTCGGACGCGGTCAAGGCGTCCGCACTGGGGGTCGCGGAGGAGACCCTCGCCGAGCACGGTGCAGTGAGCGCCGAGACAGCGCGGGCGATGGCCGAGGGTGCCCGGGCCCGCTTCGGGGCGGACCTCGCGGTGGCCGTCACCGGCATCGCCGGCCCGGGCGGGGGGACGCCCACGAAGCCGGTCGGGCTGGTGTACCTCGCTGTCTCGGGCCCGGACGGCACCGCGGTCGAGCGCCGGGAGTGGTCTGGGGCCCGGCTCGCCAACAAGGCCGCGAGCGCGGCCGCCGCGCTCGAGCTGCTCCACGCGGCGGCGGTCCGCGCCGCGGCGGCGCGACGGTACCCGGGGTCGGACCCCATACTTGGCCCTGACGGCCAGCAGCAGCGGTGAAGCGGCCCCGGCAACGGGCCGCACGGAGGTGGAGATGGCTGGCGAGTTCAGCTTCGACGTCGTGTCCGAGTATGACGTCGGCGAGCTGCGCAACGCGCTCGACCAGGTCCGGCGGGAGATCGCGACCCGCTTCGACTTCAAGGGCGGCGTCGCCCAGATCACCCTCGAGAAGGACGCGATCCTGATCGTCAGCGACAGCGAGCTGCGGCTGCGGGCCATCCGCGACCTGATCGAGTCCAAGGCGGTCAGGCGCGGCCTGTCGCTCAAGGTGTTCGACTGGGAGAAGCCGGAGGAGGCCGGCGGCAACCGCCTCCGCCAGCGGGTCGGCCTGCGCCGCGGGCTGCCCGACGACCTCTCGCGCAAGATCAGCAAGATCATCCGCGACGAGTTCCCCAAGGTGAAGAGCCAGGTCCAGGGCGACGCGGTGCGGGTGTCGGCCAAGAGCAAGGACGACCTCCAGAAGGTCATCGCCCGGCTGCGAGGGCTCGACGAGGACGTCGCCCTCCAGTTCGAGAACTACCGCTAGGAGAGGGGAAGACCATGGAACCGATCACCGCCCCGATCCCCGCGGGCCAGTTCATCGGCCGGGCCCTGGCCGACGCCGGCATCCGCCTCGCATTCACGGTGCCCGGCGAGAGCTTCCTGCCCCTGCTCGACGGCGTGGCCGCCGCCGGCATCCGGGTCGTGGCTACCCGCCACGAAGGTGGCGCCGGGTTCATGGCCACGGCCGTCGGCGCCCTCACCGGTCGCCCGGCAGCAGTCCTCGCCACGCGCGCCGTCGGGGCGACGAACCTCGCCATCGGCCTCCACGCCGCCTACTCGGACTCGGCGCCCCTGATCGCTCTCGTGGGACAGGTGGACCGCTCCTTCCGAGGTCGAGAGGCATTCCAGGAAGTCGACCTCGCCGGCACGGTGGGCCGCCTCTGCCGCTGGACGGCCGAGGTCCGCGACGCCGCATCGCTGCCGGCCATGCTCGACGAGGGCCTGCGGAAGGCAATGAACGGGCGGCCGGGCCCGGTGCTGCTGGCGCTGCCCGCCGACCTCCTCGATGAGGGGGTGCCGCCGGATCACGGCCACGTCGCCGCCGGGCCGGTCCTGGGCCCGCCGCGGGCGCCGTCGCCGGACCCGGCCACGGTGCGGCGGATCCTGCACCTCCTGCTCGACGCCGAGCGGCCCGTCATCCTGGCCGGCGCGGGCGTTCTTCGCTCGCGCTCGACCGCCGACCTGGTGAAGCTGGCCGAGACGATCGAGGTCCCGGTCGTGGCCGGCTGGCGTCGGCCGGACGTCTTCCCCAACGACCACGCCCTCTACCTGGGGATGAGCGGCTACTTCGCCGCGCCGACGGTCCGCGAGCGGCTCCTCGAGGCGGACGCGATCCTCGTTCTGGGCAGCCGCCTCGACGAGGTCACCTCGTACAGCTACGCAGTGCCCGCGTCGGGCACGCGCTGGGCGCACGTCGACCTGGAGCCGCTGGGGCCGCGCGGGGGTCTCGTCGGCCCGACGGTGGCCCTGGCTGGCGATGTCCGCACCTTCGTCCGCGAGGCGCGACGGCTGCTCGGCGGTGCGGCCCTGGAGGCCCGCTCGCTCGAGCGGCGACGACAGGCCAACGCCATGGGCTTCGGCCTGCCGGCCGCGATCGCTGCATCGCTCGTGGCCCCCGGCCGGCCGGTCGTCGCCCTGGCCGGCGACGGCGGTTTCGCCATGACGATGGCGGAGATCGAGACGGCAGTCCGAGAGGGCGCCCATCCGGTGGCCATCGTCATGGACAACGAGCGCTACCAGACGATCCGCGACCACCAGGACCGGCGGGGCCTTTCGCCGATCGCCACCGACCTCGGTCCGGTGAACTTCGTCGGCGTGGCCGAGGCGCTGGGGGCACGGGCGGTACGGATCGAGGATGACGAGGCCTTCGAGCCGGCCCTTCGCGAGGCCCTCTCCTCCCGGCACATGACCGTTCTGCACCTGCCGATCGACCGGCGCTGGGTCTCGGTGGACCGGCTGGCCGGGCAGGAGCCGGCCGCGCCCGAGGCTGTCGTGACGTCGGTCCTCGAGCCGGGGTTCGCGAGCGAGCCCGAGCCGTTCGCGGCACCTGTCGAGGCACCGGAAGCTGAGCCGGCAACGGCCTGGTCGATCCCCGCCGAGGCGGCAGCAGAGCCGTCGGTCGACGACGGAGCTTCGACGGAGGCGGCGCCCGCCGCAGCGCTGCCGGAGGCCGCCGAGGCGATCGCCCTCGATGCGACAGCCGCCCATGACCAGCCGGCCTGGCCGGAGCCAGGGGATGCGGCGGAGCCCGGCGAGCCCGAGCCTCCGGTGCCTCCGGAGCCGCCCGAGCCGCCCGAGGTGCCCGCGGTGCCCGCGGTGGCCGGGCCCGCCCCGGCCGAGAGCCCCGTCGACGAGGCCGACCGAGCCGCTGCCGCCGACCTCGCCGAGGCGCCCGACGAGGCCGAGCGCGAGGCCCCGCCGGCGACGTGACCCGGACCGCCGCGGAGATCGGTGCCGGCCTGGAGCCCGCGCGGGCTGGCCGGCCGATCCCGGCCGGCCAGCGCATCCACGTCCTCGGGGCGTCGGGGGCCGCCGGAGCCGCTGCCCTGTTGCTCGCCGCTCGCTCGGGTGCCGACGCATCGGGCTGCGACCCGGGCGGTCCAGGCCAGTACAGCGCGCCCCTGGTCGCCGACGGCGTTCCGCTTGCCTGGGAGCACGACGCGGCGCACGTGGTCGCTGGCGACAGGGCCCTCGTCGACCGGCTTGCCGTCACCAAGGCCCTGACATCCGTCCACCCCGACCATCCCGAGCTGGCTGCCGCCCGTCGGCTCGGGATCCCCGCCACCAGCGTCCAGCAGCTGATCGCCGACGTCGCGGCGACCCGGGGCGCCCGGCTCATCGGCGTAGCCGGCACGCACGGAAAGTCGACCACCACCGGCTGGCTCGTGCACCTGCTGACGGCGGCCGGCCGAGACCCCAGCGCGTTCGTCGGGGCACTCATGCCGGCCGGGCTGGCCGGCGGGACGCACCCGTCACCCGTCCGCGACGGCTGCGGCGGTGACTTCGTCGTCGAGGCGGACGAGTACGCCGGCAACTTCGATCCCTACCGTCCGGCGATCGGCCTGCTCACCAACGTCGACTGGGATCATCCCGACGTGTTCGCCAGCCTTGACGACGTGCTGGCCACCTTCGACGCCTGGATCCGCGGCTTCGACGGGGCAGGGGAGATGCCCGTCCTGGTCGCAAACGCGGGCGATCCCGGGGCAGCGCGCCTCCTCTCGCGGTTGCGCGACTGGCCCGGACGGCTGGTCGCGGTCCGGGTGGCAGGCGCGGCAGAGGACGGATTCGAACATCCGTTCGAATACCCCGGCGTGGCGGCCGAGACCGTGCAGGCGCGGATCCTGGGCCGCCTGGGCAGCGGCACCCGGCTGGCGGTCGAGGGGGTGGGGCAGGGGATCGTCGAGGTCGGGGTCGGCCTGGCGGGCCGCCACAACGCGGAGAACGCGATGGTCGCCGTATGCGGCGCGCTGGCAGCCGGGGCCGCTCTCGGGGCGGTGATCGAGGCGGTCGGCAGCTTCGGGGGCGTGGGGCGGCGGCTCGAGCTGAAGGGGGAGACAGGAGGGGTCGTCGTCCTGGACGACTACGGCCACCACCCGACGGCGATCACGGCCACGCTGCTGGCAGTGCGCGACGCCTACCCGGGGCGGCGAACCTGGGCGGTGTACGAGCCGCTGACCTATCACCGCACGGCGGCCCTGCTCGAGCCGTTCGCCGCCGCGCTGGCCCGGGCCGACCGGGTGGCCATCGCCGACATCTGGGCCGGGCGCGACCCGGACACGAGCATCGCCTCGGCCGGGGCGCTGGCGCAGGCCGTGCGGCGAGCAGGGGGAGACCCGGCCGCGGCGGCGACGGGATCGGTCGAGGCAACAGCCGAGTTCCTGGCGGGCGC
The DNA here is from genome assembly GCA_017860675.1 of Chloroflexota bacterium. Lineage (GTDB taxonomy): Bacteria > Chloroflexota > Limnocylindria > Limnocylindrales > CSP1-4 > CTSoil-043. Next base: position 12,253 of record JAGDMV010000019.1, on the reverse strand, counting down.
AGTGGCGCCCGGCGACGTGGTACTGGTCATGGGAGGCGGCCGCAGTTACGTGATCGCCGATCGTCTCGTCGGCCTACTCCGTGACCGAGCGGCCGGGTAGGGGAGCCCGGGCCGCACAAGCCTCGGCGGGCGCCTGCCGCCCCGCGTGCCCTGTCGAGCCATGGCGGAACCGGCGGCGCCCGGATCCCGTCCGGTGACCATGCGAAGCCGATCAGCCATCCCCCTCGTGCTGGCATCCGTCATCGTCGTCTCGGCCTGCGGGGCCGGGTCGAGCCCGACGCCCGGTGCGCCGGGCGCGTCCCCGCCGGTCGCCGCCGACCCCAGCGCCGTTCCCGGGCCGACGGATCCCCCGCGGCAGGGCCTGGATGGGCGAACGTTCCTCTCCACGAAGACAGATGGCCGCGGCCTGGTCGCCGGCAGCCGCGTCCGCCTGAGCTTCCGGGATGGGACGATCGGGGCGAGCGCCGGCTGCAACTCGATGGGCGGTGCTTACGCCGTCGATGGCGGCGTCCTGCGCGCCCCCCAGCTGGCGACCACGGAGATGGCGTGCGACCCGGCGCTCATGGCCCAGGACCAGTGGCTGGCGAGCCTCCTCGACGGCGCAGCCGTCACCCTCGACGGGGACACCCTCACCCTGGCCAAGGACGGCGTCACGCTGACCCTCGTGGATCGCGAGGTCGCGGACCCCGACCGGCCGCTCATCGGCACCAGGTGGGTTGTCGACGGTCTCGTCAGCGGTGGGACGGTCTCCAGCGTGCCGGCCGGCCTGGAAGCTGCGCTGACGTTCAGCGATGGCCAGGTGGCCGTCGAGGCCGGCTGCAACAGCGGCAGCGGCGCCGCCACGATCGCCGATCGCACGATCGCGTTCGGCCAGATCGCCCTCACCGCCATGGCCTGCCCGGAGCCGGCCATGGCGCTCGAGCAGGCAGTCGTCGCCGCGCTCGGCCCACGGGTCGGCTACTCGATCGAGGCGGACGTCCTGACGCTCGACGCCGGCGGGATCGGCCTGACCCTGCGCGCCGCGCCCTGATCCGCGCGGACGGCTCATCTCCGGCCGTTCGGCCCTGTCGACGGGCGAGCCGATTGCCGAAGATCGGTCCACAGGAGGTGCCGCGTTGCGCAGAGCGCTGTTCGTGATGAGTGTGCTGGCCATGGCCGTCGTCGGGAGCGTTGCCTACTGGCGGCGCCACCCGCGGATCGGTTCCCGGACGATGAACGAGGTCGTCAACCCGATGCTGGTGCGGCGGGGCGTGGCCGGTGCCGGGCGGTCGGAGGTGGGCACGCTCGAGCACGTCGGCCGGAAGTCCGGCACCGTCCGGCTCACGCCCGTTCACCCGGTGCTCACCGCCGACGGCGTACGCATCGTCGTCCCGTTGGGACTGCAGTCGGAGTGGGCGCGCAACGTGCTGGCCGCAGGGCGCTGCCGGCTGCAGCTCCACGACACCATCTACGAGCTCGACCGCCCGGTCCTGCTGCCGGCCGGGGCGATCTTCGACATCCCTGGATTGAGCCGTTGGGCAGGCGACTTCCTCGGCTTCATGTACCTCCAGCTGCGGCGGGTCAGCGAGGCGCCCGGCACGCTGGCGCCAGCCGTGGCCGAGGCCGGGAGCGAGGTGGGGGCCGAGCCGGCCGTGGCCGAGGTCGCGTCCTAGCGACCGTCCCTGCCCTCGTATGCCGCACGGAGCGCCTCGACGTCGAGCTTCTGCATCCGAAGCATCGCCCCCATCGCCCTGGCGGCGCCGGCGGGGTCAGGCCCGCCGACGTAGTCGCCCAGCTGCCGCGGCACGACCTGCCAGGACAGCCCGAAGCGGTCCTTCAGCCAGCCGCACTGGCCATGCTCACCGCCGCCCTCGACGAGCGCGTCCCAGTAGCGATCGACCTCGGCCTGGTCCGCGCAGTCGATCTCGAACGACACGGCCTCGGTGAAACGGAACTGGGGCCCGCCGTTGATGCCGGTGAACCGCTGGCCGGCCAGGGTGAAGGTGACGAGCAGCACCTCGCCCGCGGCGGTGCTCGGGTTGTCGGCCGGGGCGCGCGAGACGGCCTCGATCCGGCTGTCCGGGAACAGCCCCGTGTAGAAGCGGGCAGCCTCCTCGGCGTTGCCATCGAACCACAGCGACGGTGTGATCTTCGACATGGTGATGCCCCCCTTTCATCGCCGAACCGTAACGCAGGCCCGCCGCAGCCGCAGGACGCGGCCCGGCACTCGCCCTGCAGCGCACCGCCGGGGATGTCGAGCGCACCGGCGTCGGGTTCCTGAAAACCGACCGCGGCCGCCTGAACCGGTCGAGCAGCGCGGCGAAGCAGGCTACCTGGCCGTCACGGCCCTTGGTGGGCAACGACGCGTGGCTCCTGTCAGTGCCAGGTACGATCAAACAGACATAACTTACATTATCGGAAGTACGAAAGGCCAGCGGGGGGGCGAGAACAGAACCGGCGCCCATTCGGACGGGCGCCGGTTCGTCTGTGTCGTTCCTCGTGGAACGCTGGTGATTCGGGCGGGAGTCCACCGGCGGGACCGGCGGCCTCAACCGCCCCGTTCAGCCGGCACGAGTGTCGGAGCTGAGGTTGCCCGCGCGAGGCCTGGTCACGGGATTCGCAGCACCGCGCGTCTCGTCGGCCGTGCTCGGCAGCGACTGGGCCGCGATGGCCCTGGGGTCGCGCCGGTCGAGGCGTGGTCTCGAGACCCTGGCCGGGAACGTCACCTGCGCGCACCTCGTGTGGCTTGCGGGGCGGGCGTCCGCTGCCCGGATTCTAGCGCTCGGCAAGCGCTGCGGTCCAGCCCCAATCGAGCGGATTTCGGAGGAGGCGGGCTCGGAGGGCTGCCCGGCCGGTGGGTCGGGCCCTAGGTGGGCTCCGCCGAGCGGCCCTCTGCGGCCACGTCGATGAGGCCCGCCAGGAGGCGCTCGCCACTCCCGTCGAACGGTGTCGCGCCGTCGGCCAGGAGCGAGCGGGCGAGGGCGATCCCGGCGGCCACCGCGGCATCGGTGGTGGCGTCGTACCCCATCGACGCCGCGTTGCCCGCATACACCGCCTCGTCCTTGAGGGTCACCGTTCCGGCGGCGTCGACGACGAGGTCGACATCGAGGTCGACGAAGTCGATCGCATCCGCGGACTCGACGGCGGGCAAGGCCGCGTCGCATTTGGCCTCGACGAGGTGCCCGGCCGCATCGTGGCTGGACAGGATCGTCAGGGGCGCGACGCGGCCGATCCAGTGGAGGGCGTGGACGGGCAGGCCAGCTGCCTCCCCCTTGATGGCGTGGCGTCGGTGGTGGCGGCCCGCCTCGTGGTGGACCACGAGCCAGCGCTCGCCGGCGGTCGCGATCAGCTCGCCCTCCCACTCGACGCGGACGCTGCCGTCGTACTTGCGCTTGCGGACAAGGACCGGTCGCGGCTTCGGGAGGACCGTCAGCCGTTCGTCGCCGGTCACGCTCCCCCACCCCGGTCCGGTGATGGCCCGTCGCCCTGGCTCGCCTCGCGCAGGCTCTCGGCCCAGACCGCCGCCGCCGCCCGCAGCTCGGCGGCCAGGCCAGGCGCCGCTCGCCCACGGATCCGGACATCCCGCTCGCGGTACTCGATCTCGACCGCGCCACGCTGCCGCGCCCGGGCGACCAGCTCCCCCGCCGCGTACGGCACGGCCATGTCCACGTCCTCCCAGAGGGAGGCGAGGACAGCGGCCAGCTCGGTACGCAGGGCATCGAGGCCGAAGCCGGTGAGGGCCGAGATGAGGACGCTGCCGGCGACGATCGGACCGTGCTCCGCGCCCTTCGTCCCGGCCCCGAGCAGGTCGGCCTTGTTGAAGGCCACCAGACGGGGCTTCGTCCCGGCGCCGAGCTCGTCGAGGACGGTTTGGACGGTCGCCCGGTGCTCCGCGAAATGGCGATCGGCGGCGTCGACGATCTCGACCAGGACGTCGGCCCGGGTCACCTCCTCGAGCGTGGCCCGGAAGGCGTCCACCAGCTGGTGGGGCAGCTTGTGGATGAAGCCGACGGTGTCGGTGACCACGACCGCCTGGCCGTCGCCGAGCTTCACCTGGCGGCTGGTCGGGTCGAGGGTGGCGAAGAGCCGGTCCTCGGCCCGGGCCACCTCGCTGCCGACGAGCGCGTTGAGCAGGGTGGACTTGCCGGCATTCGTGTAGCCGACGATGGCGACGACCGGCACGAGCCGGCGATCGCGGCCGCGAGCGCCCACCTCCCGGGCGCGGCGGACCTCCTCCACCCGCTCCTTCATCCGCTTGATCCGCTCGCGGATGACCCGTCGGTCCGTCTCCAGCTGCGTCTCGCCCGGCCCTCGCGTGCCGATCCCGCCGCCCGTCCGCGAGAGGTGCGTCCACAGGCGGGTGAGGCGCGGCAGCTGGTACTCGAGCTGGGCGAGCTCGACCTGGAGACGGCCCTCGTGGGTCTGGGCGTGGAGGGCGAAGATGTCGAGGATGAGCCGGCTCCGGTCGATGACCTTGACCTTCAGCAGGCCTTCGAGCGCCTTCTGCTGGCCGGGCGACAGCTCGTCGTCGGCGACGAGCAGGTCGAAGCCGGTCTCGGCCCTGGCAGCCACCAGCTCCTCCGCCTTGCCCTTGCCGACGTACCAGTTGGGGTCGACATGGCGCCGGTTCTGCCACTCTGCCCCCACTACCTCCGCCCCGGCCGTGTCGGCTAGGCTGGCAAGCTCGAGGAGCGAGTCCTCGGCGCTCCAGCCGGGGTCGTCGCCCGTGTCGACCGCGACCAGGAAGGCCTTCTCGACTGGCGGCGCCAGGTCGATCGTGCCGCCGCGGGGCATGCGGCGCGCCGCTGACTAGACGGGGGCCGGCGACACCGGCACGGCACGCGACGCAGCCGCCTCGGGCGCCTGCGGGATGGGGGCGGGTCGGTGCTCGTCGGCCAGTGTCGGGATGACGTCTGCCCAGCTGTGGCCGGCGACCCGGAGGCGGAGCCGCCAGACCGTCCCATCCGAGCCGACCGCCGACGTCAGGATGTCACGCTCGCGTCGGCGGAGCGCCGCCTCGTCGAGCCCGCCGAAGCGGAAGAGCGGCGAGATCGAGGCGAACGGCGGGAAGGTGTAGGCGTCGTCGGTGTTGACCAGCAGCTGGCTGACCGTCTCGTCGACGGACGGCTTCTCGGACAGAGGATCGCCCCGCTCCATCAGGATGACGCCGTCGATCGGGGCCCGCTCCACCATGTCGCACTCGAGGAGTGACAGGACGTGGTACTTGGGGGGCGGGATGAGGATCTGGACCCAGGCGTTGGTGGTGACGATCGGGATGTTGAGGCGGCCGAGCGCGTGTCCGGCGGAGCGCCCGCTCTTCGAGTGCACCCGGCTGCGGATCGCCAGCATCGCCCTGTCGACGAACGGCAAGGCCCCCTCGTTGACCACGCTCATGGTGTGCGAGCTCAGGGTCATCGGCTTGGGGTAGCTGAGCAGGCTGCCGTCGGGGGTGACGATGGCCATGTCGTCAGAAATGAATCCCCAGCGGCGCTGCGTCAGGAGGCGGAGGACGGTGCTCGTCTTGCCGGTGTCGGTCTGAGCCGACATGACGATCGCCCCCTGCTCGGCGTCGACCGCGGCGCAGTGCAGCAGGACGTGGCCCCGGGCGACCAGGAAGAAGCGCAGCACCGGCTCGACCATGTTCGTGTAGAGGACGTGGTGCGACCAGTGCAGCAGCCAGTTGGCCTCGATCCGGACCGGTGACGACTGGACGATGTCGAAGGCGGCCGACAACGCGCCCAGGTGCTCGCGGTAGGTGATCCGGTCGCCCTCGACCGCCGTCCGCACCCGCAGCCTCGGGCCGCCGCCGAGCCAGCGACGGTCGACGACGATGTCGGCCTCGACCGGCTGACTGACATTGAAGGCCGCCAGCTCCGGCAGGTTCGTGCGCGACCGGATCCGGGCGAGCCCGTGCACGTCGTAGTGATACCAGCCGTCGACCGCGAGCTCGTCGCGGTGGTCACGGCCGGCCCAGATCCAGTAGTCCGACACGAGGTAGCGGATCCCGAACGTCACCCCGATCGCGATCAGGTTCGAGACCAGGTAGTGAATGCCGAACGTGTTCGTCAGCAGCAGCAGGATGGGGACGCGGACGAACAGGGTGGCGAAGTTGAGGGCGCTGAACACCACGTAGCGGACGAGAAGGCTGTGGCGGGACTCCCGGCCCCGGAACACGAGCAGCTCGGTCAGGACGAAGTTGTTGAGGGTGGACGCGAGCGAGGCGAGGATGGCCGCAAGAGCCAGGTCGAGGTGGGCCACCTCGGTCAGGAAGGCCAGGGCGGCGCTGTTGACGAGGATGCCGAACAGCCCGATGACGCCGAACATCGAGGGCCGGGCGAGGATGGTGAGGAGGCGCCGGACGCGCGGCTGGTGGTGCCGGCGGCCGGACGGCCGCAGGGCGGAATTGCCTGCCTGCACCTCTTCCCTCGTGCTCCGACCGCCGGGCAGCGGCCGGTCAGATCGTAGCCGAACTGCCCGCGGCCGGCACGATCACGTCCCCGGGACGCCCGGGTGGTCCATCGGGCGGCGATGCCGGCCTATGAGCCGGCGAGCTCACGCAGACGGTCGAGGTCCGCTCGGGCAGCCTCCTCTGGCGGTTCGACGACCACTCGTGTCAGGAGCGCCGCCGCGGCCGCCCGCGACGCCTCGGGCGTCCGCGCGAGATGGGCCACCAGGCGATGGAGCGCCTCGGCCGAGATGTACAGCCGCGACCGGTCGAGGGCGATGCGGTCGAGATCGACGCGGTACACCGTGACCGTGATCGTCGAGCGGGGCCCGGGGAAGTCCCAGCTGGCGACCGCCTCGAAACCGTGCTCCGGGGTCAGCTGGGCGGTGATCGCCGGTGCCGCCGTATCCTCGCCGGTCGCGTACACCCAGTACTGGATCCCGTGACGTGACAGGCTGGACTCGATCCACTCGGCGCGGAATGCCTGGTACTCGTTCACGTTGCGAGGCGCGATGTCGACCGCCACCCAGTCGTCGGACGGGCGCTCGCCGACACGGCTCAGGCCGAGCGGCGTGGCCGCGTCGGAGATGATGTTCTTGTGGCGCACCTGGTAGAGGGGATAGTCGCCCACCAGCCAGTAGGCCATCTCGTACCCGAGGAACGAGCCGAAGGCGATCGGCGTTCCCTCCGGGATGTTGTCGCGGATCCACCCGACCGTCGTCTCCACCGCTGGACCGCGGATGCCGGACAGACCCGTCAGCCAGGCCCGGGCGGTCGCCGCGCCGGCTCCGGCCAGCAGGCCCAGGATCACGATGCCGGGGATGACCCAGCGGCCCAGCCGGACGAGGTGCCCGCGGGACCTCAGCCAGGCCACGCAGCGGCGGATTGCCCAGGTCCATGCTCCCGCCGCCAGGGCCGCCGCGATGGCCACCTGGGCGATGTAGTTGCGGGGCGGCTCGCCGACGGCGATCACCATGAGCACGAGCGGCGCGCCGCAGATCGTGGCCACCAGGTTGTTGACCACCCCGCGGTACTCCCGGCTGCCGCGATCGACGCGGACCAGGATGAGGGCCAGCACCAGCCCGGACACCGCCACCAGCCCGATCGGCCCCAGGTCGACGAGCCACTGCCGGAGGTTGTAGGCCAGCTGGGCCGGGTCGACGATCGAGGCGCCCTTGAGCCGGGAGATGCGCGAGAAGAAGAACAGCCACGCCCCGGCCCAGGCGAGGGCGACCCCCCAACCGACCAGCGCCCGGTCGTTGCGGAGGACGATCGCGGGCAGGCGCGAACGCAGGCTGGACCCCATCTCGATCAGTCGCGTGCTGGCGGCCAGGCGGTTCGCCGCCAGCCCCACCAGGACGATGGCCGTCACGGCGAGGCCGACCAGACCGAGCGTCCAGGCAGGCGACTCCAGCCGGTAGACCCGGCCGGTCTCGGCCGCGTAGTAGAGGAACCAGGGGGCGAGCCCGATGGCGCCGAACAGGGCCGTCCAGCCCAGTGCCCGCATGACGCGTCGCCACTGCACCCCCGCCAGGACGCCACACAGGAAGGGAACCGGCGCCAGGGGGATGCCGACCTCCTTGACCAGGATGGCAGCCGCGAAGGTCGCGCCGGCCGCCGCCGACCAGCGGACCGAGCCGCTGCGGGCAGCCCTCCAGCCGATGACCAGGTAGAGCAGCGCCAGCGCAGCTGCCGGCACGTCGAGCCGCGCCGTGCGTGACAGTGCCTCGAGATAGGTGAAGGCCAGGACCAGGCTGGCGGCGAGCGCGGCGGGTGCCGGCCCGCTCCACCCGCCGAGCACCCCGGCGAGGCCGATGACGGCCATCCCGGCGGCCGCGTTGAGCAGGTGCCCCCACGACACCGCGTCGACCCCGAGCAGGGCCTGGGGGGCGAAGACGGTGGCCGTCCAGAGCGGCGAGTGAAGGAGGAAGAGCGCCCCGAACGCGGTGCGCGGTCCGTTGCCGGCCCAGATCTGGGCCCCGATCCCGAGGTACTTCGCCTCGTCGAAGCTGATGAAGAAGGCGGGGACGAGGGCGAGGATGATGCCGAACGCGAGGACGGCCACGGCCACCACGACCCATCCCGCGCGCGCCGACAGAGCGTATTCGCTCGTGCCGGGGGAACGGTGATCGTCCGGCTGGGGCGCAGGCGCGCGCCTGGGCGCAGGCGCCTCTGAGGGGGTCGACATCAGCCGGAGGATAGCGCAGGTTCGCGACGGGGCCCGATCGCCGTCCCCGCGCCCGCCAGCTCGCTGGCCGCGGCCAGGGTGGCCGGGAGCGGATCGCCGGCCGACGGATCGAGCCAGCAGATGCGGCCGTCGGGCCGGAACCAGGTCCGCTGGCGACGGGCCAGCCCGACGTTGCGGCGGGCATTGACCTCGAGGTAGCCTGCCCGGTCGAGCCGCCCATCGAGGAGGTCGAAGGCCTCCCGGTAGCCGATGGCGGACAGGGCAGGCAGCGTCTCGGGGTAGCGGGCCCGGAGCCGGGCTGCCTCGACCAGGATGCCGGCCTCGAGCTGGGCCTCCGCCCGCGCCTCGATCCAGCGGCGATGGATCCGGCGGTCGGCGACGTCGAGCCCGATCCGGGCTACCGGCCCTTTGTAGCCCCGTGCCGGTGGCGCCTCGCCGTCGCCGAGCAGGATGGCGATCTCGAGGGCACGCACGACTCGCCGCGGGTTGTGCAGGTCGACCCGGGCGGCACGCCTCGGCGCGAGCTCCCGCAGCCGTGCGACGAGCGGCGCCGGGCCGGCCGCGACCAGCTCGGCCTCGAGCGCAACCCGGATCGCCGGGTCGTGGGGCAGCCGGTCGAGGGCCAGCCCGTCGGCCACCGCTCTGATCCAGAGCCCGGTCCCGCCGGCGAGGATGGCGACGCCGCCCCGGTCGGCGATGGATGCCAGCGCCGCCCCGGCCTGCTTGACGAAGTCAGCCACGGAGAAGGGCTCGTCGGGATCGACCAGGTCGAGGCAGTGATGGGGCACGTTCCGCCGCTCGGCCAAGGTCGGCTTGGCCGTGCCGACGTCCATGCCCCGGTAGACCTGGCGCGAGTCGGCGGAGATGACCTCGGCCGCGAGGCCCGCTTCGATCATGGCGAGGGCCAGGCGGATCGCGAGGTCAGTCTTGCCGGTGGCGGTGGGCCCGCAGACGACGACGAGCGGCGGCCGGGCGGGCTGCGACGGCTCCCCCAGCCCGGCGGTCACCGGACGAGCGATCCCCGCAGGCTGTACGGGCCCGCGTGCTCCACCTGTGCCTCGACGAGCGCCCCGACGAGATCCGCCGGGCCGGCGAGATGGACGAGCTTGTTGTGCCGGGTGCGCCCGCCCAGCCGGACGAAACCCTCCGGAAGCGGCCCGCGCCACGGTGCCTGGCCCTCCCCCACCCCGACCTGGGCGGCCGGCCGAGCCGGGGCGGCCTCGTCGACGAGGACCTCGATCGTCCGGCCGAGCCAGGCCTGGTTCCGCTCGTGGCCGATCCGCTCCTGCACGGCGAGCAGCCGGTTGAGGCGATCGCGCTTCACGGCCGCCGGGACATCGTCGGCGAGCCGTGACGCGGGTGTCCCCGGCCGAGGCGAGTAGGCCGCCGCGAACACCTGGTCGAAGCGGACCGTCTCGAGCAGCCGCAGCGTCGCCTCGTACTGGCCGTCGGTCTCGCCGCAGAAGCCGACGATCACGTCGGTGCTGACGGCGATGCCCGGCACCGCCGCCCGGACCCGCTCGACCAGGCCGAGGTAGTGGGCGACGCCGTACTGGCGGCCCATCCGCTGGAGGATGACGTCGTCGCCCGACTGGACGGGAAGGTGCAGCGCCTCGCAGGCGCTCGGGGCCTCGGCCAGCGCCGCGATCAACCGGTCGGAGAGGTCCCAGGGGTGCGAGGTGACGAAGCGAAGGCGCGGGATGGCTGGAGCGCCGTCGGGGCCGCGCAGGCCGTCGATGGCCCGGATCAGCTCAGCCAGGTCAGGTCGCGACGTGCGCTCGATCCGGCGCCCCACCCGCCGGCCCTCCGCGACGTGGGCAAATCGCTTCTCGGCGGGGAGGTCGTGGCCGTAGCTGTTCACGTTCTGGCCGAGCAGCGTCACCTCGCGGTAGCCGGCGGCGGCAAGCGCCCGGGCCTCGGCCACGACCTCGTCGAACGGCCGGCTCCGCTCGGGGCCGCGGCTGAACGGGACGATGCAGTAGGTGCACGACTTGTCGCAGCCGTAGACGATCGGCAGCCAGGCCGAGATGGACGAGGATCGCGCCAGCGTCGCCGCGGCGACGCTGGCTGCCCGCGCCGCCGGCAGGTGATCCGCAGCCGACACCTCGACCCGGTTGACGACCGTCGTGGCCGCGGTCCGCGGGCCCAGCCCCACCGCCGCCTGGGCCGACGCCAGGCCCAGCCGGGCGACGAGCTCGGGCTCCTCGTCCGGGCGCAGGAACAGGTCGACTGCCGGATAGCGTCGCCGCAGTCCGGCCCGGTCGCGCTCGCGGACGGCGCAGCCGGCCAGCACCACGCGCGTTCCCGGCCGCTCCGCCTTGAGCCGGGCGAGCGTTCCCTGCCGGCCGATCACCTTGGCCTCGGCCGCCTCGCGGATGGCGCAGGTGTTGATGACGACCAGGTCGGCCTCCTCGGGCCCGGGTGCCTCGCAGCAGCCGGCGGCCAGCAGCCGGCCCGCCATCTCCTCCGAGTCGCTGCGGTTCATCTGGCAGCCGAGGGTCCAGATGAAGAAGCGCGGCATCGAGGCCACGTCGGGGCGGAACTCGAGGACGCGCGCATCCGCGGGCAACTGGGCCGGGAACGGTCGAGGGAGGGCCGTCTCGACGATCTCGAGAGCGGGCAGCGAGCGGGTCATCCTCGCCGCTCCGCGGTCAGCCCGTCGGCGAGCGCCGGCTGGCCGATCGCCCGGCAGACCGATCGCCCGACGCCCGGCGGGATCCACAGCGCGGCATGGGCCTGCGCATACGTCTCGTGGTCGCCGTGGAAGTCGGTGCCGCCCGTCGCCGCCAGCCGGAGCTCGGCCGCAAGCTCCGCCAGCGCCTCGACGGTTGCCCTGTCGAAGGACCGGTAGTAGACCTCGAGGCCGCCCAGCCCCGCCTCCACCAGGGCGCGAACCAGACCGGGGCGTGCCGGAGCCGCGGCGAAGTGAGCCAGCACCGCCAGGCCGCCGGCGGCCCGAATGGCGGCGATCGCCTCCGTCGGCCCGATCCCCTCGCGCGGCACGTAGGCGGGGGCGTCGCGCCCGACCAGGCGGGCGAAGGCGTCGGGGACGCTGCTGGCGTGGCCGGCCGCGACCAGCGCCCGGGCCAGCGTCGGCCGCCCGTAGGCCTCGATCGCGTCGAGGTCGAGCCGCTCGAGCTCGGCCTCGACGGGGGTGCCAGTTGACGCCAGGCGCTCGATCATCGCCGTGAAGCGCGCCCGCCGGCGCTCGCGCTGGATGGCCAGCACGGCCTCGAAGGGCTCGTCGTCCGGGTCAACCCCGAGGCCGAGGATGTGGAGCTCGCCGTCGGCCAGGTCAGGGATCCCTCGCGCAACGCTGTTGATCTCCACTGCCGGCAGCAGGGCGAGATCCTCCGGCAGCAGCGCCGCCCCCGCGGCGAGCAGCTCGCGCGGCGCCGCCAGGGAGTCGTGGTCGGCGATGGCCAGCAGCCGGACGCCGGCTGCCGCGGCCTCGGCGGCGAGCACGGCTGGCGCCAGGACGCCGTCCGAGCGCGTGGTGTGCGTGTGGAGGTCGACCTGCGACGGGCCCGGGGGGATGACCGGGTCCGCCGCGGGGTCGCGCCGGCCGGGGGGCACGGCCCCTACGTCTCCAGCTGCCGCTGGATCCGCTCCAGGGCGAGGGCCCGGCCGGTCGCCGGGTC
>JAGDMV010000018.1 GCA_017860675.1 Chloroflexota bacterium | reverse complement strand
ACCTCGGCCGTGCCCGGCTCGCCCAGCTCCTCGCGCAAGCGATTGACCAGGAAGTCGCGGACGAGCGGATGGAACAGGCGCGCGGCAGCGCTGCCCTGCCCGCGCCGCGACAGCAGACCGCCGGCCTCCAGCGCGTCCATGTCCGCTCGTGCCCGGGACTCGTCCACCTGGCCGGCCGCGGCAGCCAGCCTTGGAGTCACCACCGCCAGGAGGGCACACCGCTGGACGAACGCCTGCAGGTCTGGTGCCAGGTGGCCCACCACCTCCTCGGCAAGGTAGTCGTGGATGTCGCCCCGGTGCCCGGACAGGCTGCGGACGATACGCCGGATCTCGCCCGGGTCCTGCCCTCGCATGGTCGCGTGGGCAAGACGGAGGGTCGCGGCCCAGCCGTCGGTGTGCCGGGCCAGCTCGGCCAGCACGTCTGGCTCGAGCGGCTGCCGGTACGTCTCCCGGAACAGCAGGTCCGTCTCCTCGCGGTCGAACCGCAGGTCGTCGGTGCCGAGCTCGGCCACCTCGCCGAGCGCCCGCAGCCTGGCCAGGGGGAGGGTCGGCCTTCGCCGGGTCGCGATGACGAGGGTGAACCGGTCCGCGCCGCGAGCCAGCAGACGGCGCACCGTCTCGCGGATCTCCGCGGCTCCGTCGACAAGGTGGTAGTCGTCAAGGATCAGGGCGGTCGGAACCGTCACCCACGCGCGGAGCTCGGCGGTGAAGGCGTTCAGAACCATCTCGAGATCGCCGGCCCCGGTGGCGAGCTCGCGCAGGAGCGACTCGGTGTTCGGGGCGAACGACGGGTCGATCTCCCGGCCAGCCGCCACCAGGTGGTTGAACAGGACGGCCCAGTCGCGGTCGGTCTCGTCCAGGCGGTACCAGAGGCAGCGGACACGAGTGCGCCGGCTGAAGTCGGCAAGCAGCGTGGTCTTGCCGTACCCGGCCTCGGCGGCGACGAGGACGAGCCGCGAGTGCACACGGACGTGCAGCCAGTCGAGGAGCCGGTCGCGCCTGAGTGTCTCCTCGGGCAGGAGCGGCGGCTGGACCTTGCCCAGCTGGACCGGGTAGCGGTCGATCTCGAGTCCTCCGGCCGGCGAGGCGACGGCGTCGCCTGCGCGGGCGTGTGCTGCGCCTCCCGCCAGCGTCCGTCCCGCGAGCCGGCCGGGCGTGGGGCTCCCGGGGACGGCCGGCGCGACGGACCTGGGTGGGCCGAGCGAGGGCTGGGGGAGCGGGCCGGTCACGGGGCGGATCCTGCCGGACCGCGCTCACCGCCGGCTTACCTGCCTGTGGATAGTCCTGGCCAGCTCGAGCCGCGGTCGCGGGACGGGATGAGACGAGCGCTCAGCCCTCGTACTCGAAGCCGATCTTCAGTTCGACCCGGTACTCGACGATCTCGCCGTTCTCCACCGCGGCCGTCGACTTCACCACCTCGACGGTGCGGATGTTGCGCACGGTTCGCGATGCCTTCAGGACCGCCTGGCGGGCGGCGTCGCTCCAGGAGTCGGGACTCGTACCGACCATCTCCCGGATGATGATGATTCCCATCCCGATCCCTCCGACCGACCGCTGCCGGTTTCTGTCGCCGCAGATCGCAGCCGGCGCAAGTCTAGGCCGAGAACCGACGGCCGGGAACGACATGCGGGAACCGGCGGCCACGTCCGGCCGTCCATCGCTCATGTCGAACAAGCGCGTCCCCGATCTTGTCGTGCCCGTCATTCGCGGCCGTCCCGCACGCCGCGCCATCGGCCTGCCGCTCCTGGCGCTCTCGCTGGCCGCGGTCGTGGCAGCCTGCGGCACCGCGGCGAGCCCGACACCGGGGCAGACCGCGGGCGCCACCCCCCCGCCGAGCGCGACCCCCGCCGAGTCGCCGGCTATCGAGCACCCGACAGGTGAGCGCGACGTCGTCCTCCGCTTCGAGGAGGGCGGTGGGTTTGTTCCTCCCTCGTACTTCGCCACCCAGGTGCCCTACTTCAGCCTGTACGGCGACGGCACGGTCATCTATCGACCGGCGGCCGAGCCCGCGCTCGAGGGCGACATGATCGGCCCGCTTCGCTTCCCACCGCTCCACGTCGCCCGAATGACGGAACCCGAGGTCCAGGACCTGCTGCAGGCTGCCCTCGTCGACGGCGGCCTGGCAGAGGCCGCACCGCGCTACGAGAACCAGATGGTCGCCGACGCGCCCACGGCCGTGTTCACCGTCCACGCCGGCGGCCTGGACAAGACGGTCTCCGTCTACGCCCTCGGGCTCGAGGCGGATCCCGGCCCGGACGCGGCGATCAGGAAGCAGATGGCGTCCCTCGGCGAGCGCCTGCGAGCGTTCGACCAGGAGGTGGCGGCGGGCCGGGCGGCTGAGGTCGGCCGGTACACCCCCGACCGCTTCCGGGCGACGCTGATCGAGTCGGGCGGCCAACCCTCCCAGGCCCCTCGACCCTGGCCGTGGCCCACTTTCGGGCCGGATGCGTTCGTGTCGCCGCCGGAGGGTGGCTTCCCGACCAAGACCCTCTCCGGGCTCGAGGCGGGCCTGGTCGGGGTCGATGGGATCGCCGGCGGTGCCTCGGGAATCTGGATCACCTCACCCGACGGCACGAAAGTCTACGAGCTGGCGCTGCGGCCGCTGCTGCCCGACGAGGCGCGCTGACGTCGACACGACACGCCGCCGCGGGCGGGCGTTGTGCGCGACCGGCGAGGCGCGCTGACGCCGACACGACACGCCGCCCGGGTCGGCCGGCCGCCGGTGACCGGGAGGAGGGGCACCGTTCCGTAACGGCTACACCTCGACCGGGGCAGCGAAGCGCTCGCCGGCGTAGCTGGCGAACCGCGTCTGGGTCTTGCGGAACCAGAGCTTGAGGTCACCAGTTGGGCCGTTGCGATGCTTGGCCAGGCGCAGGTTCACGACCTCGCCTTCAGTCTCCCCGTCGCCGCTCCGTTCCTTCTCCTTCCAGAGGAAGATCACCAGGTCGGCGTCCTGCTCGATCGAGCCCGACTCGCGCAGGTCCGACAGGCGCGGCTCGCGCGACTCGCGCATCTCCGGCTGGCGCGACAGCTGCGACAGGGCGAGGACGGGCACCTTCAGCTCGCGGGCGAGCGCCTTGAGGCCGCGCGAGATCTCGGACACTTCCTGGACCCTGTTCGCTTCCTTGCTCGTGGTGGAGGACTGCATGAGCTGAAGGTAGTCGACGACGACCAGGTCGAGGCCGGCCTCGGCCTGGAGCCGGCGGGCCTTCGTCCGCAGCTCCATGGTGCTGATGTTGGGCGTGTCGTCGATGTAGATCGGGGCCTCGGAGAGGGCCGTCATGGCCCGGCTCACGCCGACGAAGTCGAGCTCGTCGAGGAAGCCGGTCCGGAGCCGCTGCGAGTCGATGCTGCCGACCGACGAGAGGAGCCGCAGGACGAGCTGCTCCTTGCTCATCTCCAGTGAGAACAGGCCGATCGTCCGCGGGGGCGTGTTGTGGATTGCGGCGTACTCGGCGATGTTGAGGGCCAGGCTGGTCTTGCCGATCGATGGCCGGGCGGCGAGGACGACCAGGTCCGAGGGCTGCAGGCCAGCGGTCAGGGCGTCCAGGTCGGCGAAGCCGGTGCGGATGCCGCTGATCTCGCCGCGGTGGGTGTGGAGGTAGTCGAGGCGGTCGAAGGCGTCGTGGAGGAGCGTGCGCAGCGAGCTGAAGCCGGCCGCGACGCGGCGCTCGCTGACCGAGAAGAGCTCGGCCTCGGCCCTGTCGATCGCCTCCTGGACGTCGGGGCCGTCCTCGTAGCCGACGCCGGCGATCCTGCCCGCGGCCGAGATGAGGTTGCGCAGGATGGCCTTGCGCTCGACGATCCGGGCGTACTGGGCGGCGAACACGGCCGTCGGCGTCTGCTCCGAGAGCGACGAGAGGTAGGCCCGGCCGCCGATTCCGTCCAGGTCGCCGGATCGCTCCAGCGCCTCGGCGACGGTGACGATGTCGATGGGCTCGCGCCGCTCCCAGAGATCCAGCATCGACCGGTAGATGCGGGCGTGGGCCTGGCGGTAGAAGTCCTCGGGCCGCAGGAACTCGGCGACCTCGATGACCGCGTCGCGGTCGATGAGGAGCGCACCGAGGATCGACTGCTCGGCCTCGATGCTCTGCGGCGGAAGACGATCGACGGACACGCGACTCTCCGGTGGGCTTGGGGGGCTGCCGGCGACAGGGTGCCCGCCCTGGCGCGCGGGCGCCAGCGGGTTATCCCCCCGGTTGTCCACGATCTGGACGGGAACCCGGCCCCACTGTGGGCGACCGGGGATGCCCGTGTGGACGAGCTGTGGATCGATCAGTCGACCCGGCGGATCACCCCGATCAGCTTCCCCTGGACGCGAACGCTGTCGTAGAACTGGGGCGGGTAGGAGGCATTCGCCGGCTGAAGCCGGACTCGGCCGTCCTCCCGGAAGAAGCGCTTCAGGGTGACGGCGTTCTCCTCGACCTGGGCGACGACGATGTCCCCGTTGCGGGCGGTCTCCTGGGGCCGAATGACGACGTAGTCCCCGTCGGCGATGAGCGCCTCGACCATCGAGTCGCCGCGGACCCGGAGCAGGTAGGCGTCGCCGGCCGGGGCGAGGAGGTCGGGAACCGCCACCTGCTCCTCGGCGGTGGGGTAGGCCTCGATCGGCCCGCCGGCCGCGATCTCGCCGACCACGGTCAGCAGGCGGGCCTCGCGGGCCATCGACTGGGGCGTGAGCTCGGCGGCGAGGCCGAGCTGGAGGGCCGTCTTCGGCGTGAGGCGGATCGCGCGCGAGCGGGAGGCCCGGCGCTCGAGGTAGCCCTCCTCGGCGAGGGCCTGGAGATGGTGGTGCACGGCGGAGGTGGAGGCGAGCCCGACTGCGGCCGCGATCTCGCGCACGGACGGCGGCACGCCGTTCGCCCGAAGCATCGCGGCGATGTACTCGAGGATCTTCCGTTTGCGCTCGGCGTCGTGCTTGGTCACGCTCGTCACCCGTATGGCTGGCCGGTACGACTGCAGCGTACCGAACGGGTGTTCGAATGTCAAGTGCCGCGGTTGGCCGCTCCGGCCGGGCGATCGTCGCGGTTCGGCCGGTGTCGCCCCGCATCGCCGGACCAGGCCGGACCGGCGATGCGCGATCCTGCTCGCTGGCCCTGTTAGACTCGCGAATCCCGGCGGCGCGCTGGTGCGCCGCGACGCCCGGGCGGCGGCCACCCTGACGGCCGCCCGGCCCCGGTTGGTCCCTGGAGGAGGAGGGTTCTCCCGCGTGAAGGTCATCCTGACCGCCGATGTCGCCAAGCTCGGGAAGAGCGGCGAGATGAAGGACGTGGCCGACGGCTACGCCCGCAACTTCCTGATCCCGCACAAGCTCGCCGTTCCTGCCGCCGGCGGGGCGTACCGCGCCTGGCAGCACGACATCGCCAGCCGCGAGGAGAAGCGTCGGCGCGAGCGCGAGGAGGCCGAGATCACGGCCAACCGTGTCGCCTCGACCACCCTGACGATGGGGGTGAAGGTCGGCGAGGGCGGCAAGCTCTACGGCTCGATCACCGCCCAGGACATCGCCGACGCGCTGGGCCGGCGCGGGATCGTGGTCGACCGCCACAAGGTGGAGCTCGAGCAGCCGCTCAAGTCCCTCGGCACGTACCGGGTCCCGATCAAGGTGCACGCCGGCCTCGTGCCCGAGGTGACGGTCGTCGTCGAGCCCAAGGGCTGACGCCCGGCGGGTGCCGGTGGGCGCCGCGGTCACGACTCGCCCGGCCGGCCCCGGCGCTCGGCTGGCAGCCTGGATCCGCAGCCGCGAGTTCTTCGACGCCGTCGTCCTGACGACGCTCATCCGCGCCTGCCTTCTCGTGGCCGCGGCGATCGCGGTCACGATCCTGGGCGACGAGCGCGCGCGGGCGCGCGACTTCCTCCAGATCTGGAACGCCTGGGACACGCCGCACTACCTGGCGATCGCGTCCGGCGGCTACGACCCCGCCGGGGACCCGGCGCTGGTGGCCTTCTTCCCGCTCCTGCCGATGCTGATCCGGGCCGGCTCCGCGGTCCTGCCGCCACTCGCGGCGGGCCTGCTCATCTCCTACCTGGCGACGGTGGCGGCCGCCATCGGCCTCCACCGCCTGGCCCGGCTCGACGGCGGCTCGGCGGGAATCGCCCGCAACGCGGTGCTGGCGATGAACCTCTCCCCGACCTCGTTCGCCCTGGTCGCGCCCTACACCGAGCCGCTCTTCCTGGCCCTCGTCATCTGGGCCTTCGTGGCGGCGCGCCGCGACGACTGGCTGGGCACCGGCATGCTGGGATTGCTGGCGGCGGTGACCCGCCTCCAGGGGGTGCTCCTCCTGCCGTCCCTGGCGGTCGAGGCGTTCGCCCGCCACCGCCGGCTCCGCTGGGGGATGGCGCCGCTCCTGCTGGTCGCCGCCGGGCCGCTGATCTACCTCGGCATCAACTGGCTCGCCTACGGCGACCCATTCTTCTTCGTCGGCGTCCAGGAGTCGATCTTCTTCCACCGGGCGGCGCCGCCGTGGGACGTGCTGGCGAACCTGTGGCGTGGGGTTGCCACCGTCCGCTGGGATCAGGAGTGGGCGCTCGTGTACGTCGCCCCGGCGATCGCCTTCGTCGTGCTGGCGGCCGTGTTCGGTTGGACCCTCGTCTCGCGCCGTTCGCGGACCTCGTACGCCGTCTACACGGGGCTGACGCTGCTGTCGCTGGCAATGCTCACCTGGCCGATCAGCACGCCCCGCTACCTGCTCGGGGTCTTCCCCCTGTTCCTGGCCATCGCCGGCCCGGCGCGACGGCCGGAGATCGGCATCCCGCTGCTGGTCGGCTCGGTCGTCCTGCTGCTCGCCTTCCTGGCCCAGTTCTCGATCGGCGGCTGGGCGTTCTAGCGTCTGGGCTCCTGTGGCTGGGAGTTCCAGACCCTGCGGGCGGCCGCCCGTTCGCTCCGCTGTCAGCCGCCCGGTGGCGCCTTGTGCGTCAGGGACGGTTGGCAAGTCCCCCGACTGTGCCATTCAAGCTGGTGTGATCATCCGGCACGCTTCCGTTCATGGACGGATGGCGAGTGCGGCGACGAGAACGAAGTGGCGGTCCGCGCCGGCGGTCGAACCGGCTACCGCGCCACGCGGTAGCGGAGGTAGACGACGCTCGAGCTGAAGGTGCGGGTTTCGACGAGCTCGAGATCGACCCGGCGTTCCTGCCGGGGAAAGAACGGGATGCCACCGCCAACGAGCACCGGGTAGACCATGGGCCGGTACTCGTCGATCAGATCCAAGGCGGCCGCCTGGGCGGCGAGCGTCGCGCCGCCGATGGCGATCTCGCCCTCCCCCGGCTCGGCACGCAGCCGCTCGATCTCTGCCGCCGGGCCGCCGGAGGCCAGGCGGGCATTGCCCTGCACCTCGGACAGCGTGGTGGAGAACACCACCTTCGGGAGCGGCTTCCACAGCGCGGCCCACTCGAGCTCTGCGTCGTCGAGCGATGGATCCTGGTCGGCGGTCTCCCAATACAGCATCGTCTCGTACAGCCGCCGTCCCATCAGATGGACGCCGACCCCTCGGATCTCGTCGATCCAGAAGCGGAAGACCTCCTCGTCGGGCGCCGTCCAGTCGAACCTACCGTCCGGCCCGACGATGTAGCCGTCGAGCGAGACGCCCATCGAATAGGTCACGCTGCGCATCAGAAGTCCTCCTATGTGGCGGGTACGACGATAAGACCGCCGAACGCCGCAGAACTCATCGCGCTCGCGGGATCCCCTGGGCTATAGCCACCAAGTCCGAGCAGCCGTCCTCTGGCAGCCGCCTGCCTCCGGGCTCACCCTCAGGTCGACTTGCCAACCGAGCGTGACGCACAAGGGTGAAGCCGCCCGGTGGCGCCGCTGTCAGCCGCCCGGTGGCGCCGCTGTCAGCCGCCAGATCGTCAGCCCCTCGTCGTAGACAACCTCGAAGCGGGGGTCGGCAGAGAGGTCGGTGGGCTGTGCGTCGGCGCAGTCGAGCCCGCCTCCGGTGGAGAGGACGTAGGTCGCTCCGTAGCGTGCCATCACCTCGACCGCCGCGTCGGCACCGCCGCAGCGCAGGCGCTTGATGTCGGCCTCGCGCGGGGCGGGATCGTAGCCGAGGTTGGCCGCGTACGGCCCGAACGTCGAGATCCGCAGGCGGCCGGCCAGGTCGGTCGGCTGGTTGATCCACGCGTCGGTGACGAAGACCGACCGCTCCGGCGTATTCGCCTCGATCCAGCGGGCAGCGCGCTCCTGGGCCGGGCTGAGTGCCACCGTGCCCATCGACAGGTGCCAGGCGGAGACGAGCGCCGGCGAGACGGCGCAGGCAGCCAGGACCAGCGCGGTCGCCGCCCACGGCCAGGACCGCAGGGCCCAGCCGCCGAGGATCGCCAGCGCGACCCACATGACCTGGAAGTACTTGTTCATGTCGAACGAGACCGCACTCACCTGGATGAGGTTCGGCACCAGGAAGAGGGCAACCGCCCAGGCGACGAGGAAGCCGCGGTTGGGGAGGCGGGGCAGGAGCGCTCCGCCGATTGCCAGGACGAGCGGCAGGCCGAGGTTCGTCAGGTAGAAGAAAGCGACAGCCTCCGGCCCATTCTCGAACGGCGCCATCTCCCAGCCGGGGACGACCTTGACCGCGCCGCTGCCCTGCTGCTGGAGCGCTGGCCCGAGGACGAAAGGCACGGCCAGCACGACCGGGGCGACGAACAGGATCGCGTCCCGCAGCGCCGTCCTCTGCCGCCACGCTCGGCGGAAGACGGCCATCAGCAGGACGACCAGGTACGTCGCCGGGAAGGCGAACAGGTGGAAGGGAGCGAGGAGGGCGGCCAGCACGCCGGCGGTGGCCATCCCGGCCGGCCGGCGGCCGAGCGAGACCCAGGCGAGGAGGACGGCCCCTACCAGTCCCGGCAGGCCGAGGGCCGTTGCCCGGTGGGGCAGAAAGCCAGTGCCGAGGATCGAGGCGATGTAGAACGACGGCTGGCCGGGGTCCCAGGAGTTGTCGTAGGCGTGGGCGGCGATGAGCTCGAGCGGCCCGAGCCCCGTACGAGCCAGGTCGAGTGGCAGCCGCATCCAGCCCATCCCGCCGCCGAAGAGGACGAGCAGGCCGGCCACGAGCGCGGCCCGCCGGCTGCCGGTGATCTTCTCCGCGAGCTCCACCACGAGCACGCCGAGGGCGAAGGCCATGACGGCGTTGGTGAGAACGAAGACCGTGAAGACGTCCACCCTGGCCACGAGCATCGCGATCGCCGCGTGGAAGTCGGCGAACCAGTGGTAGGTGAGCGGCACGCCGGCGAAGTAGGGGACCTCGGGCGGGAAGTTGCCGGCGGCCAGGCTTTTCGCGATCGATACGTGGACGAGCAGGTCGCTCCAGTTCCAGCCGCCTGCCACCCAGCCGGCGTCGGTCCGGTGCCAGATCGAGAAGCCCAGCACGAAGCCGACCACGGCCGCCCCGGCCAGCCCGACCAGGAAAGCGGGCAGGCTCGCCCGGATCGCGGGCCCGATCCCGCGCGGGTCGAGCGACGGCGGTGGCGCGAGCCAGGGCAGCGGCACGCGGGCGAGGACCACCGAGACGGCTGCCAGCAGCAGCACCGCCACGACCACGCTGCCGCGGTCGAAGCCGCCCATGACGAGCGACACGACGTTCACCAGGTGGGCCGAGGCGAAGACGCTGGCGACGATGCCGAGCCCGGCCCGGCCGGCCGGCGACAGGTCGGGCGCGACACGGGCGACGAGCAGCCAGCCGGGGACGACGAACAGGAGCGGCCAGACGACTACGACCGCCAGGACGGTGACGAGGACGTCGCCGAGCCCGGTCACGGCCTCAGCCCTGCGGTCGCGGTCTGCGCCGGCGTGATCGGTGCCGTCTTGCGCCCCTCGCTTGGATGGTTGCCCGCCTGCGGGTCGGCGGTGCGGGTCGGCGGCCCAAAGCCAGCCGGCCTGGGTTGGCGGCCCGATGCCGGTCTGGCAGCGCCGTCGGTGGCTCGCCTGCAGGCCGGCGGTCCGCTGCCCCCGCCTTGGGGCGGGCGGTCGTGGCCCGCCCGCCCGCGCGCCATCATACGGGCGTGAGCGGGACGACGATCCTCCACGTCGACCTGGACGCGTTCTTCGCGGCCGTGGAGCAGCGCGACCGGCCTGAGCTCCGCGGGCGGCCGGTGATCGTCGGCGGCGCTCCGGGGTCGCGGGGCGTCGTCTCGGCCGCGAGCTACGAGGCGCGCCGGTTCGGGGTCCGCTCGGCGATGCCGCTGCGGACGGCCGCCGCGCTCTGCCCGGACGGCGTGTTCGTGCCCGTGAACGGGCGGAAGTATCGTCACGCCTCGGGCCTGGTCATGGACATCCTCCGCCGCTTCACCCCGCGGATCGAACAGATCTCGATCGACGAGGCCTTCCTCGACGTCGCCGGCTCGGAGGCGCTGTTCGGCCCGCCGCCGACGATCGCGGTGGCAATCAAGGAGGCCGTGCGGGCCGAGGTGGGGCTGACGGTCTCGGTCGGCGTGGCCTCGACCAAGCTGGTCGCCAAGGTCGCCTCCGACCTGCGCAAGCCCGACGGGCTGGTCGTCGTCCCCGCGGGCCAGGAGGCGGCGTTTCTCGCACCGCTGCCGATCTCCCGCCTGTGGGGGGTTGGCCCCCAGACGCAGGCCGTCCTGGCCGAGCTCGGCGCGGACACGATCGGCGAGCTGGCGGCGATGCCGGTCGACGCCCTCGTCCGGCGCCTCGGTCAGCACGGCGCCGAGCTGCACGACCGTGCCCTGGGGATCGACCCCTCGCCGGTCTCGGGCGACGTCGCCGCCAAGTCGGTCAGCCACGAGCACACGTTCTCGACCGACACGACCGACCAGGAGAAGATCGAGGCGACGATCCTGGCCCTCGCCGAGGGCGTGGCCGAGCGGCTCCGCCACGGCGGGGTCCGGGCGTCGACGGTCACGGTCAAGGTCCGGGACAGCACCTTCCGCACGGTGACCCGCCAGCGCCGGCTGGCGATCCCGACCGACCTGGCCGAGCCGATCTACCGCACCGCGCTGGAGCTCGCACGACCCGAGATCCGCGGCCGGCGGATCCGCCTGGTGGGGGTCGCCGGCTCGGGGCTCGAGGAGCCAGCCCAGCTGGCCCTGTTCGCCGAGGAGGACCCGAGGCGACGCCGCGTGGCGGAGGCGGCCGACTCGATCCGCAGCCGCTTCGGGCGCCGGTCGGTGACGCGGGCGCGGCTGCTTCGGTCACACCTGGCCGCTCCGGAGGAGCGCGATCCGATGCAGCCCCTCGAGCGCCGGCGGCTGGGCGCGGCGCCCGCGGGCTCGGCGTCGCCTGGCCCGGCGCCACGGGATGCGCGGCCGGGGGGCGCGGGTGGTGAACCGGGGCGAGCGGACGAGGCGAGCCAGGGGGCTGGGATGGACGAGGCGGACGATGCGCGCGGGCCGGACGACAGACTCGAGAGGGACGAGGAACTCGAGGGGGACGAAGGACTCGAGACGGACGACTGACGAGACTGGTACGGCTCGTTCGTGCGTGCCAACCGAGATGACACTCCGCCGGGCCAGATTCCGCCCAGGACTTGACAGCGAACATCTGTTCGATCTACTGTCGGGACACATCTAGAACGGGCGTTCGCATCCAATGTGCCCGGGTGAAGACGACGCCGGCGAAAGGGGCAATCCAGATGGCGATGATCCGCGTCGAGCCGGTCGAGGTCCGGGTCCGGACCGACTGGCTCTCCGGTCGCCCGCGGACGATCCTGTGGGGCGATCGCGTCCTTCCGGTCACGGCGATCTCTGCCGTCCGCCGCGAGCGGCAGGCCTTCCGTGCCGGGGTCGGCCCCCGGACCTGCTTCGAAGTGGAGACTCCGGAGTCCCGCTTCGTCCTCGCCTTCCGGCATCGTTCGCGCCGCTGGCTGGTCGAGGGCCTGGACGAGCGTCGCCGCGTCGCCTGATCGCCACCTCCCCATCGGGTCCGGGGCGGGCGCGCCGGTACGGCGCTCGCCCCGGGTCCGGCCACGGGTGCGGCGGGAAGCGTGGCGGCCACTCGCGCTCGCGGCCGTCCGAGCGGCGAACAGCGTGCGCCTCCGGCGCCCGCGGCCGGGGTCCGGTCAGCCCCCGTCACGCGTGCCGTCCGGACATCGCGGCGGCCGGTGGCGACCCCTAGAATCGCCCGAGCCGCCGCCCCGACCCGCGGTTGAGTGCGGCCGTTCGGCGGTGTCCATGGTGGGACGAGATGGACAACCCGAGCGGGCGTTTCCGCGATCTGACCGTCGACCAGTTCGGGACCCTGCTGGCTTCCGACACTCCCGCGCCGGGTGGAGGCACGGCCTCGGCGATCGCTGCGTCGCTCGCAGCCGACCTGGTGGCCATGGTTGCCGCCCTCTCCGAGAACCGGCCGAAGTACGCGCCGTACGCCGACACCGTCGCCCGACACGGAGCCGCTGCTCGGCTGCTCGCCTCGGAACTGCTCGACCTGGCCGACGAGGACGCCCGTGTCTACGACGCCTTCGCCCGGGCGATGAAGCTGCCTCGCGACTCCGACGAAGAGAAGGCCGCCCGGAGCGCGGCGATCAGGGCCGCTGCCCGCGACGCGGCCGCCGTCCCGTTGCGGACCCTCGAGGCGTGCCGGGCGATCGTGGTCGCCTCCGAGGCGCTTGCCGGGCGGAGCAACCTGAACGCGGCCAGCGACCTCGCCGTCGCCTCGCGCCTGGCCGAGGCCGGTGCGCATGGCGCCGCTGACAACGTGCTCGTCAACCTGCCGGCGATGGCCGATCCGGTCGCGGCCGAGGAGATGACCGCCCGGGTCACGGAGATCCTCGCCGACGTCGAGGACCTGGCGGAGTCGACCCGGGCCCACGTCGAGCTCGGAGCCCTGCGCGAGCCATGAGCCGTCGCAGTGGCGCCCGGCTCCTGCATGGCGGCCCGATCGCGACCGAGATCCGCGCGACGGTCGCCGCCGAGATCATCGAGCTGAAGGAGCGGCTGGGCTTCGCGCCGGCGCTGGCAATCGTCCTCGTCGGCAAGGACGCACCGTCAGCCGTCTACCTGCAGCAGATCCTGCGCAGCTGCCGGAACGCGGGCATCGCCGGGCGCCTGGCCGAAGTCGACTGCGACATCTGCCCCGACCACGTCCGCCGCGACATCGAGGACCTCAATCGGGACCCGACGGTCGCCGGGATCATCATCCAGCAGCCGCTGCCGCCCGAGGTCCCGCTGCGGACGGTCATCGACGCGATCGACCCGGCCAAGGACATCGACGGCATCCACCCCGTCAACGCCGGCCTGCTGTCGCTCGGCTACGACGGTTTCCTGCCGGCGACCGCCCACGCCGCGGTCGAGCTGCTGAAGCGTTCCGGCGTCGAGATCGCCGGCAAGCGCGCGGTCGTGGTCGGCCGGTCCAACATCGTCGGCAAGCCGGCGGCCCTTCTCCTCCTTCGCGAGCACGCGACGGTGACCGTCTGCCACTCGAGGACGCCCGACCTGCGCCGCGAGCTGAGGCGAGCCGACATCGTCGTCGTGGCCATCGGCAAGCCGGCCTTCGTCACCGGGGACATGCTCAAGCGCGACGCGGTCGTGATCGACGTCGGCATCAACGTGGTCGGCGACGCGCTGGTCGGGGATGTCGACTTCGAGTCCGCGCGCCAGGTCGTCCGGGCCATCACGCCGGTCCCGGGCGGCGTCGGCCCCGTCACCAACGCCATCCTCCTCACCCACCTCGTGCGCGCGGCCCGGGCCCTCCGGCCGCTGCCCGAGCCTGTCGCCCAGGGAGACCCTCAGTGAGCATGCCCTCCGACCTCGACATCGCCCGCTCCGTTACGCCGCGTCCGATCGTCGACGTGGCGGCCGATCTCGGGCTCCGCGACGACGAGATCGAGCTGTACGGTCGGACCAAGGCCAAGGTCACCCTCGAGGCGATCTCGCGGGTGGAGGCCGAGCGGCCGCGCGGCAAGTACGTGCTGGTCACGGCGATCACGCCCACTCCGCTCGGCGAGGGCAAGACGACCACCACCGTCGGGCTGGCCCAGGGACTCAACCGGATCGGGCGCAAGGCCTCGGTGGCCATCCGCCAGCCGTCCCTCGGCCCGGTGTTCGGGATCAAGGGCGGTGCGGCCGGGGGTGGCTACAGCCAGATCATCCCGATGGAGGAGTTCAACCTCCACCTGACCGGCGACATCCACGCCATCGGCGCCGCCCACAACCTCGCCTCGGCCTTCCTCGACAACCACCTCCACCACGGCAATGCGCTCGGCATCGATCCGTTCTCGATCCGCTGGCCGCGGGTGGTGGACATCAGCGACCGGGCGATCCGCAAGGCCATCATCGGCCTCGGCGGCAAGGAGAACGGCGTCCTCCGCGAGGCCGAGTGGGTGATCACCGTCGCCTCCGAGGTCATGGCCATCCTCGCCCTCTCCACGAGCCTGCGGGACCTTCGCGAGCGGCTCGGCCGTATCGTGCTGGCCACGACCCGCGACGGGAAGGCGGTCACGACCGAGGACAACATCGCCCACGGCAACAGCTCGATCCTGGCCGACCGGCTGGCCCTGGCGACGAGCGAGATCACCGTCACCGAGGGCGGCTTCGGCGCCGACATGGGCGCCGAGAAGTTCTTCGACATCAAGTGCCGCGCATCCGGGCTGGTCCCCGATGCGGTCGTGGTGGTGGCCACCGTCCGGGCGCTCAAGATGCACGGCGGCCTCGGCCGGGTCGTGGCCGGCAAGCCGCTCGATCCGGCCCTGACGACAGAGAACCTGGAGGCGATCCGGGCCGGCGGGACGAACCTCGCCCACTGCGTCGGGATCGTGCGGATGTACGGGATCCCGGCGCTGGTCGCGATCAACGCCTTCCCGACCGACACCGAGGCCGAGCACGCCCTCATGCGCGAGATCGCCCTCGCGGCGGGCGCCAGCGACGCGGTCGTCTGCACCCACTGGGCGGAGGGCGGGAAGGGCGCCGAGGGCCTGGCCAGCGCCGTCTGGGCGGCGGCCAGCGACGGTGGCCACGAGTTCCGTCTCCTCTACCCGGACGAGATGCCCCTGCGCGACAAGATCGAGCTGATCGCGACCCGGGTGTACGGCGCCGACGGCGTGGAGTTCGCTCCGCCCGCGGCCAAGGCGCTGGCCGAGTACACGGCCATGGGCTACGGGCACCTGCCCGTGTGCATGGCCAAGACTCACCTCTCGCTCAGCCACGATCCGGCGTTGAAGGGCCGGCCGACGGGCTATCGCTTCCCGATCCGGGAGGTCCGCCTGGCGGCCGGGGCCGGCTTCATCTATCCGCTGGCCGGCGAGATGCGGACCATGCCGGGCCTGCCGTCGCATCCGGCCGGAGAGAAGATCGACATCGACGCCGACGGGAACATCGTCGGGCTGTTCTGAGCGATCCCGGGATCAGCCCGGGGCACCTGCGTCGGGCTGCGAGCCCCTGTCGCCAGGCGCGCCAACGTTGGCGGCCGTGCCAGCTTCGCCGGCCGTGCCGCCGTCGCCGGGGCCGGCGACCTCGACCTCGTCCGCGTCCGGCACGATCTCGTCCCAGGCGGCGCAGAGGAGATCGGTCTCCTCCTCCGTGAGCAGGTCCTCCATGACCGTCGCATAGGCGGCGTCGAGGACGACCGGGAGCGCTGCCATCCGGGGCGAGATCTCGCTCCGTGCCTCGCTGCCGCCGGCGATCCCGGCCGGGAACCAATGGACAAGGCTCGACGCCCAGTCGGCGATCTCGTCGCCGACGGCCCGCAGCGGGGCCATCCGGCCGTGCGTCTCGGCCAGCCTTCGCAACCGCTCGCGCGCGGCGGCCAGGCGCGGATCGGGCTCGGCCACTGGTGGCTCGCCGGGCCCGCGGTCGCCGGTGAGCGCTGCGCCGGCCGCGGCGAGCCCGAGGACCTCGGCCGTCGACAGCCGCTCGAGTTCGTCGAGGAAGCCGCCGACGTCGTCGGCGTTCGGCCCGAAGCGGGAGCGCCGGTCGCGCGGGCGGCGCATCGGGGCGCTCGTCAGAGCCCGCTGGTGCTCAGCCAGAGGCAGACGGCCACGAGGAGCCCGGCTGCCACGCCCAGGATGCCGGCGGTCCAGGCTCCCCAGTCGGCCGGGCCGAGCGGCTCGCCGTGGTCGTGGTCGCCGTGGGCGGAGTCGGTGGGCGTGGCGGCGGCGTGACCGTCGTCGTCAGCCGGCTCGTCCGGCGGCGTGGCGCCGGCTGCGCTCGAACCCTGGATCTCGTCGGAGACGTGCGTCGTGTCGGTCATCGGGCCCTCGGATGGTGGCCTCGGTGCGGCCGGATGGATCCTCGCATCGTACACGGGGCGATCCGGGTGCCCCACGGCCGGGACGGACCCGGGCTCGGAACCGCGGCTCAGAAGGGCGGTCGCGACGGATCGTCCATCGGGGCGTAGCCGGCCACCGCCCAGCCCATCTCGGTGAGGTCGACCAGCAGCCACACGTCCGGCTCCGAAGCCACGGGGCCCGCCCGCCAGACCTGCTCCGCCAGGCGCTCCTCGAAGAGGTCGGCGCAGTAGGCACCCTCGGGTGCTGTCGCCGGGTCGACCGAGGCGCAGATCCCGGCGAATTCGACGCCGTTCTGCACGAGGAAGAGGCCCACCGCCTCCGCCGGGGTCTCGCCGACGTTGACCGGGAGGCTTGGCGAGGGCGGCAGCGTACGTGTGGGCGGCTCGGTCCGGGCGGGGGTCGGGGTGGGCTCCGGAGGCGTCGCGGGAGCGGCGGTCTCCGCCCATGTCGATGGCGTGGCGGCCGCGATCTCGGTCGGCGGCGGGGCGGCGGAGGCGGTCGAACCCGCGGCCGCCGACGGCGCCGTTGTCGGAGTCCCTGCCCCGTTCGGACGCTGGCCGACCACGGCCCACGCGCCGATGCCGGTCACGGCCAGCAGGGCGATCCCGGCGAGGACGATGCCGGCCGTTCGGCCCGAGGATCGCGGGCCGGCACCTGCCGGCGAGGGAGCGGCCGGCGCCGTGGTCGCTGCGGCCGCCGGTGCGGGTGGCAGGGTGGACGGGCCCGCCTCGCCCGCCGGTTCGGGCGGCGACATCGCGGTGCTCGCGCCTGGCAGCGCGGCGAGCAGCGTCCCGCAGGCCGGGCAGTAGACCGCCCGCTCCGGTACCGAGATCCCGCATGCCTGGCAGTAGCGCACGTCCGGTCCTCCGAAGGTCCGGCCGGATGGAAGCATGGTCGCACGGGGAACCGCGAGTGCCGTTCGGCACTTCCCGCCGCGAGCCTACCGCGGGCACGATCGCGGCCGAGCACCGATGCACGCCGTCCGCCGCTCACCGGATCTGCGCCGGCTCGTTATCGCCACGGGCCTGGCCTGTCTCGCCCTCCTGCTCGCTGCCCGCCTGGCCGCCGCGGCCGAGCCCGAGCGCAAGAACTGCCCGGACGGCTTCGTCTGGATCCGGATGTCGGGCACGGCCTGCGTGCAGGAGAAGGTCCCGCCCAACGGCAAGATCGGCTACGACGGTCACGCCATCTGCTACGACCCCTACGTCGGCATCTACGAGTTCCGCCCAACGACCGACGGCAAGTCGCCGCCTGGAGCCCCGTACACTGCCTTCTCGTACCTGCTCGAGTGCGTGACGCCGGAGGAGAAGGCGCGCCGGGTCGCAGCCTCGCAGGGCCAGCTGAACCAGGCGGCGTTGGCACAGTTCATGGCCGAGAACCTGGTCCGCTACCCCTCGACCACCGAGATCGTGATCCTCGGCGTCACCGCAGCCGGGACCGTGCTTGCCGCCGCAGGTGCGATCAAGGTTGGCAACCCCGGCGGCAGGGTGACCGCCCCTCCCGTTCCGAGCGGCCCGGCTGCGCTCGGACCGACGCTCACCAGCGCCGCCCCGTCCGACGCGGCGGGCGCGACTGCCCCTGCGGAGAAGCCGCCGGAGGAGCCGGTCATCCCCGGCCTCGACGAGAGCCTGCCCCCGGACACCTCCGCCGAGCGGCGAGCGGAGATCATTCGCGAGATCGAGGCCGATCCGCTCTACCGGGACCTGGTCGCCCGGGACGCCGGTATTCGCCAGCTGATCGAGCGGATCGCGTCCGAAACCGATCCTTCGAAGTGGAGCCTCGCCGACGCCCTGGAGGTCGGCGGCGACCTCGCCGCAGTCCTGAGCCTGATCCCCGGCCTCTCGCTGCCGGCAGGCGTCATCTCGCTCATCGGGACGATCGGGTCGGCGACGGCGGGGCAATACTCCACCGAGCAGATCGACGAGGCCCGCCGGACCCTGGTGGAGGAGTTGTCGATCCTCCGCGGCCGCATCGCCTCCGAGCGCGACGCGGTCGTCAAGGAGCACGCCACAGGGGTGGATGCCCATCCGCCGCAGGAGCCGTCACGGACCCCGGGCGAGGAGGAGGCCCGCCGGGCAGAGCGGCGGGAGCAGGATGGCGCCTCGCTCCGCGGTCTCTCCGACGACGATCTCAACGCGGAGCGGCAGCGGCGCACCGACGCGGCAGTCCGCGCCCTCGAGGGGCTGCACGAAGCCGAGCGCGACGTCGCCGACCTGGCCCGTACCAAGCGCGACGTTGACCTTCGTCACGACGTCCTGTCGGAGTGGATCCGGGCGATGCGGGAGGGCCGTGGCCAAGCGTCCCTGACGGTGCCAGCAGTCAGTGCGACCACGGGAACCGGGGCGTTGGAGCTGGCGAGCGGAGATGCCTCATCAGGGGCGGAGCTGGCGGGCCGCATGTCCGGCGAGGCGAGCGCGGCGTGGGAGTGGATCAAGGCGGCAGGCAAGGATCTCGAGCTCGAGCCCGCCAAGCAGGCGCGCCTGCTGCCCGCGACGGCGGGAGAGGCCGCCCAGGCTGGGTTGGGTGGGATTTCGGCGGCCGCGAACGTGAGCTCCCTGGCCGACTGGAAGCTCGATCGCGCGACCGAGGCCGAGCTCGGCGACGTCCACGCGATCAAGAGCCGGACCGACTTCGTCCGCGGCCGAGTGGCTGCGGATCTCGAGCGGGCGATCGAGCGACAGGAGGCGGCCCGGCGAACGTACGAGGCAGCCACCTTCGACCGGCGGACGTCCTCGGACGAGTACTACCGTCGGGTCGGCGAGCGGGAGGCCAGGCGATGACCGATGTCACGGGTGGTGCCGGCCCTGACCCGGCGATGCTCGTGGCCCTGGGCTCGGCCGGGCTCCTCATGCTCGGGGCGCTGTGGGCTGTCGCGCGTGGCCGAGGCCAGCGGCCGTTCTCGGGGTTCTCCCTGTTGCTCGGGGCGGGTGCGGCGGCGCTGACCGTGGTCCTGCCGGCCCTCGCCTTCGGGGCGGTTCTCAAGGTCCCGGTGATGACCGCGCTGCTCGTCGGAGGGGCGCTCGCGGGGCTGGTCCTGGGTCTCCGGCCCAGGCTGGGGAGCGTCGACGGGACCGTCACCCTGGCCGGGGGTGCCTGGCTCGGGGTCCCCCTCGCGCTCTCGGTCGCCTGCCTCCAGGTGGCAGGCGCGCTACAGTCGGCCGACGGGGTTATCCTGGCCGTTGGCGCCCTGCACATCGCGGCTGCGCTGGTCGTCGGCTCGGCGTTCATCCTCGTGGTCCGGCGCCTGGCGCTTGGCCGTGTCCGCCCGGCCGCCGGGGTGTTGCCTGCCGTGCCCGTCTCAAGTTCCGCGGCGTCGGTTTCAGCGATGCCACCCTCGGTCGTGGCGCCGGCCCCGACCGCGCCCCCGCGCACCGTCGGTGCGGGTCCGACCGGTTTCCGCACGGCCGACGTCGTGATCACGTGCGCCGCCTGCGGCAGCCCGGTCTCGGTCGGCTGGCGCCACTGCGTCAGCTGCGGCGCAGCGCTGGCCTGGGGGTAGCCCGCGGCACTGAGTCTGCTGCGGCCTGCACTGGCCCAGGGGTGCGGCGTCCAAGGTTCGTCGCACGCTCGTCACCGCCCTCGTGGCGGGCCGGTCGCGACCGGTACACTCGACTGGCGATGCTCACCCTCGTCCTCACCCGCCACGGCCTGACCGATCGCTCGGAGCCCGAGCAGCACCTCGGCCAGGGGATCGATCTCGGCCTGTCGGTTGCCGGGCGGCGCCAGGCCAGGGCGCTTGCCGGGCGGATCGGGGGCGAGCGCTTCGACCGCATCATCGCCAGCCCGCTCCTCCGGGCGCGCGAGACGGCGGAGGCGGTCGCCGCTGCCCGGCCCATCGAGCTCGACGCCCGCCTGACCGAGATGCACTACGGCGCATGGGAGGGCCTGACGTACGAGGAAATCGAGGCGTTCGACCCGGTCTACCGGCGCCGGTGGCTCGCCGACTCAGCGACGCTCGCCTGCCCCGGCGGGGAGTCGGGCGACGACGTGGCCGCGCGGGCGCGTGGGTTCCTCGTCGACCTGCTCGGCTGGGCGGCGGCCACGGATGGGATTGAGCCGGTCGTTCTGGCCGTTGCCCACAGCACCCTCAATCGGATCCTGCTGTGCATCGCTTTGGACATGCCGGTCCGGGACTATCGCCGCCGCCTCACCCAAGGGCAGGCGAACCTGACCGTCCTGAGCTTCGGGGACGGCGCCGCTCCCCACGAAGCGCGCCTGCTGGTGCTCAACGACACCGCCCACCTTGCTGCCGCGGGCCAGGCACCCTGGGAGCCCTCGCCCGGAGCGTAGGTCGCAGCGCTCGGCGTGAGGGGCGCGAAACGGGCCGGGATCGCCCGCCGTCTACCCCGAGGAGTCGTCCGTACCCAGGTCGACCTTCCGCCGGCCGGGCCACGGCCGCCCGAGCCGGAGCCAGAGCAGGAGAACCGCGCCGAGCACCACCGCCACGGCGATCAGCAGGTCGAACGGGCGCAGGATCTCGCGGATCTCCTCCCAGTTCTCCCCCAGCTGAACGCCGCACCAGGTCAGGAAGATCGACCAGGGGATCGCGCCGAGGGTCGAGTAGAAGACGAACTTGCCGAGCGGCATCCGGGCGACGCCGGCCGGGAAGCTGATGAAGGTGCGAACGATCGGCAGCATCCGGCTGAAGAAGACCGTCTGCGAGCCCCAGCGGGCGAAGAAGCGGTCGGCCAGCTCGATCTCGTGCGGCCGGATGAGCATGTACCGGCCGTAGCGCTCGAGGAACGGGCGCCCGCCGTAGGCCCCGATGAAGTAGGCCACGAGCGAGCCGAGCGTGTTGCCGAGGGTGCCGAAGAGGACCACCAGCCAGAAGTTCCAGGGCTGGCCTGTCAGCGGCTCGATCTGGGTCGGGTCGGAGACGAGGAAGCCGGCGAAGGGGAGGATCAGCTCGGACGGGAGGGGGATCATCGCCGACTCGATGGCCATGGCGACCATCACCCCGAGATAGCCGAACGCCCCGTAGAGCTGCTCCAGGAAGGGGATGACGATCTGGTCGATGAAGTCGAGCATCCCGCGGAGGGTACACGACGGCGCGAGCGAGGGCGCCCGGAGACGATCGCACCGCACCCGCGAAGGTGCCAAGGCTCCGCGTTCGCGGCGGCATGGACCCGGGGTATCCTGCCAGCGTGAGCCTGCCGCCCGGCGCCCACCCCGCCGGCCATCACTTCGAGCCTGAGCGCCCGGTCGAGCCCGGTGAGCCGCTCGTCCTGACCGGGGCCGACCTGTCGATCCCGGACGTCGAGGCCGTCGCCCGCCACGACCGCCGGGCCGTGCTCGACGTGCATGCCCGCGAGCGGATGGAGGAGTCGCGGGCGGTCGTCGAGCGCCTGGCCGCCGAGGGCGCCGTCGTGTACGGGATCACGACCGGCTTCGGCGACCTCGCCTCGACCGTCATCGCTCCCGCCGACGCCCGCCGCCTCCAGGAGAACCTGCTGGCATCCCACGCGGCCGGGGTCGGACCGGCGCTCCCCCGCGAGGTGGTCCGGGCGATGCTCCTCCTGCGGGCCAACACGCTGGCGCTCGGCCACTCGGGTTGCCGGCCGCTGCTGGTGGACCGGCTGCTCGACATGCTCGCGGCGGGCATCCACCCGGTCGTGCCCGAGCAGGGTAGCGTCGGTGCGTCGGGCGACCTGGCCCCGCTCGCTCACCTGGCCCTGCCCCTCGTCGGCCGGGGCGAGGTGGAACTCGGCGGGCGGCTTATGCCGGCGCTCGCCGCCCTCCACGAGGCCGGCCTCGAGCCGCTCGTGCTGGAGCCGAAGGAGGGTCTCGCCCTGCTGAACGGCACCCAGCTGATGAGCGCGATCGGGGCGTTGCTGGCGGCTGACGCCGATCGCCTCGCGGCGACAGCCTCGGTGGCGGCGGCGATGTCGGTCGAGGCGCTCCAGGGGACCGACGTGGCCTTCGCCGCCGCCTACCAGCTTGCCCGGCCCCACCCCGGCCAGGTGGCGGTGGCCGCCGAGCTGCGCCACCTGCTGCGCGACTCGGGGCTGCTGGCGGGCCACCACGGCTCGACCCACAGGGTCCAGGACCCGTACTCGCTGCGTTGTGTGCCACAGGTTCACGGGGCGGTCCGCGACGCCTTCGAGCATCTCCGCCGCGTCCTCGACGTCGAGCTCAACAGCGCGACGGACAACCCGCTCGTCTTCCCGGAGGGCGGCGCGGCCGGCTCGGAGACCGCTGCGACCGGCGGCGGGCTGGTCATCTCCGGCGGCAACTTCCACGGCGAGCCGATCGCGCTCGCCCTCGACTTCGCCAAGCTCGCCCTGGCCGAGCTTGGGTCGATCTCGGAGCGGCGGGTCGCGCTCCTGCTCGACCCGCGCCAGAACGCCGGTCTGCCGCCGTTCCTCGCCGGGGAGCCCGGGCTCGACTCGGGGCTGATGATGCTCCAGTACACGGCGGCCGCGCTGGCGTCGGAGAACAAGGTGCTGGCCCACCCGGCCTCCGCCGACTCGATCCCGACCTCGGCCAACCAGGAGGACCACGTGTCGATGGGGGCGATCGCGGCGCGGCATGCCCGGAGCGTCCTGGCGAACGTCGAGCAGATCCTGGCGATCGAGCTGGTCTGCGCCGCCCAGGCGCTGGACCTGCGGCTGGACGCCCTCGCCGGTGAAGGCAACGGGGAGGCTCCGGCGCATGGTCCCGGCGTGGCTCCCGCTCCCGGCGCCGGCGTGGCCGAGGCGCTGCGGCGGATCCGGGCGGTCGTCCCGCGCCTAGGCGCAGACCGCGAGCCCGGGCCCGACCTGGCGGCGGCGCTCGAGCTGGTCCGGTCGGGCGCGCTCGTCGACCTGGTGGCGTAGCGACCCCGGGAGCGTCGGGCGTCAGCGACGGACGAGCCGGAGCAACGTTCGAGCCAGCCAGGCCGTCGCCAGCAGGGCGATCGCCTGGCGAGGGATCCAGGCCAGACCGCCGGGATCGTCGGGGCCGGCGACGAGCCGACCCGAGACAGGCGTGATCCGGATGAGCGGCACCCAGGCGACGAGGCGAAGGATCTCGTCGGCCGGCGCGGTCCAGGGGTTGGCCCCGATCATGAAGCCGGGCAGCCCGCAGGCCCGGCACAGGGCGACGATCATCCGCCCCCTGACGGCAGGATCGAGCACCTCGTCCGCGACGGCGGCGATGGCGCGGCCGCCGGGCAGCAGGATCTCGACCCGCGGGTCGGCCCGGAGGTTCCGGTACCACTGGGTCTTCGGACCGTAGCCGGCCATCACCCAGGCCGAGCCGTCGGCGACGATGTACTCGAGGGGCGCGTCCCGCCGCTGGCCGCTCTTGCGGCCGGTCGTGGTCAGGAGGAGCTGGTAGCCGGTGAGCGGGTTGCCGATCCAGGCGGACAGGCCCGCCCGGTGGAGCTGGATCATGCCGAACCGGTTGGCGACCATGAAGGCGCGGCGGCTCGCGTCGGAGGCGAGCGCGGCGACCCCGGACAGCTCGGGTGGGGCCGGCAGGGGGGCCGGGGGCTGGGCGGTGGGATCGACCATGGGTTGGGCGGCCGGTTCGTGGGTGCGCTTGTCGGCGGCTGGCTCGGTCATGGCCGAAGGCTGACGGCGGGCGCCGGGCCGCTGCAAGTGCCGCCCGTCACGCCGGGATGCTCCTTCCGCCTAGACGGCCGTCGTCTGTCCCATGCACCCAGCTGCATCATGCGGATGGCTGCCCCGCCGGCGCGTCCGCGAGCGCCTACCGGACTGCGTCACGCACGAATGATGCGCCGGGATGGCCCGGTCAGTGGTAGCGCAAAGGTCCGCTTCACGACCGACGCCTCTCGACAGCGGTGGCAGCGCGGCCCATCCTGCGGCCGACGGTAGGCACCGACCGCCGAATCGCTCGACCCTCGAGCGGCATCTCTTTGATATGACTGGCCTCGCCTCCCAGGCCACAACCACCACCACCGGATCGTGGGTCACCTCGGCCGTGGCACTCGCGCTGGCGGGCGACGAGACGGCCTTCGCCCGGATCGTCGACGCCTACCACCGTGACCTGGTCCGGGTGGCCTACATCGTCGCCGGCGACGAGGGACTGGCCGAGGACGCGGCGCAGTCGGCCTGGTCGATCGCCTGGCGCAAGCTCGGCTCGCTGCGCGACCCGGAGCGCCTCCGCCCGTGGCTCGTCTCGGTGGCCGCCAACGAAGCCCGCCAGCTGGTCCGCAGCCGGCACCGCAGGGCGGTGGCCGAGATCCGGGTCGCAGTCCCCGACGATCCCGAGCCCGATCCGGCCGACGAGATCGACCGCCTCGACCTCCTCAACACCCTCCGCGGGCTGAAGCCCGAAGATCGGCGCCTGCTCGCCCTTCGCTACGTCGGCGGCCTCGAGCCGACCGAGATGTCCTCCCTTGTTGGGATGTCCCCGTCGGGGGTGCGGGGCCACCTCTCGCGCGTGATCGAGCGCCTCCGGAAGGAGCTCCGCGATGGCTGACATGGACGCCTTCGAGCGCAGCGTGGCGAAGGGCCTCCTCCGGCTCGCCGACGACGTCGCCGGGACGGTGGATGCCGCCGCGGTCGCTCACCGGGTCGCACGCGAGCACCCGCGACGCAGCCCGGGCACAGTGGCCCTCGGCCCGGTCGCCGTCCCGCGCCTGGCCTGGCTGCTGCTCGTCGCCGGGATGCTGTTCGCGCTCGTCGTCGGGAGCTTCGCGGCCGGGGGATGGTGGCGGGAGCTGGCGGTCGTGGTCGAGCCGTCGCCCACGGCGACGCCCGCCCCCACCACGATCGCCGACCCGGCCGACATCCTGGCGACCACGAAGGCGAAGCCGCTGCCGGCCCGGGCGACCTGCCCGCCGGGTTCCACCCCGGACGTCCCCGGGTCGGTCGACCAGGACCGGCCGACCGGCGGGGAGATGGCCTTCGACCGCCACGCCGGCAAGATCATCCTCGTGGCGGCGGATCCGCTCGATCCGCAGGGGCGAGCATCGCAGACGTGGACGTACGATGTCTGCACCAACACCTGGCAGCTGATGAGGCCAGCAGGGGGATCGCCGCCCGGGTCGTGGTGGCCGTTCTTCGAGCCCGGCAAGGGCCGGCTCATCTACGACGCCGACTCCGACCGGACGCTGGCCTTCACTGACGATCACATCTGGAGCTACGACCTGGCGGCGGACCGCTGGACGGCGCTCCGCGACTTCGCGTGGCAGGAGAGCGTTCTCTACGACCAGAGCTCGATGACCTTCCAGAGCTCGACGACCTTCGGCACGTTCTTCTATCACGATCCGTCCGGTCTGGTGGTCGTCTACGAGGCCAGCGGGGACATGTCCGCCTACGACGTGGACACGAACACCCTGTCCACGGTCCGCCAGCGACCCGACCCCGCGCTGCCGGCCGGCTCCGGGCTGCCGCAGGGCAGGATCGCCTTCGGCTACGACCCCGGCCACGATCTCGTGATGGCGGTGGTGATCCCGTCCTCGACCAGCGTGGACAGCGCCGTGGTGGGGTCGACCTCGGAGCAGGGCGAGACCTGGACGTTCAACCCGGGCAACGGCACCTGGCGGAAGGAGATCTTGCCGGCGGCACGAGACCTCATCGTCTGCGGGCACATGTGGAAGGCGTCGACGGACTGCTTCTCGACAAACGGCCGGGCGGTGTTCGACGAGGCCTCGGGCCTGACGGTGTTCTTCAACCGAACGGGCTGGACCGGATCGAACCGGATCGACGCCTACGACGCCAGCCAGGGGGCCTGGCGGACGCTCCGCGGCCCTGCCGAGGTCAGCCCGGGGACACCGAACAACTGCCAGAGCGTGCCCCCCGTCTACGACCCGCTCAACCGCCGGATCGTCTGCCTCGCGGTCTCTGACGTGTCAGCCGAGTACTGGGGAGGGGGCGTCGTCGGCATGTGGGCCTTCTCCTCCGCCACCGGCGAGTCGCGCT
>JAGDMV010000126.1 GCA_017860675.1 Chloroflexota bacterium | reverse complement strand
CGAAAGTGCCGGTAACGAGCGTGAATGGCTTAGCAGCGGCGGCCGGGGCCGCCATGGCCGCGACCAGCATGGCGACGCAGGCGAGGATGGTGAGCAGGCGACGCATGGCTGAGACACCTCCTCGGCGCCCCATGGCGCCAACGACGCGGGTCGGTCTCGCCAGTGGCTCGGCGCGGTCCCGGCGGCCGGGGTGTGGGCCGCGCGTCGGAGCCTCCCGCCAGCACCGCGAGGGTGCGCCTGTTCCGAGGCGCTGACTAGGGCCATCGCTCCTGATGTGGTGCGGCAGAGACACCGCCACCGCGGCCTGGGCGGTTGTTCAGTGCGATCCCCAGCTGCCTGCATCGCCCGGGTAGTGCCGCAGGACCCACTCCAGCGCGCCCGCGGTCGATCACCGAACCGGCCGCCGTCCCTCGACAGCTCCACCGGGGCGACCATGCCGAAGGGGCGCCCGTTCGTCAGCGACGGGGCTCGAGGTCGGGACGCACCCGGCGCACCCAGTCGCGCAGGGCCCATTCCGTCGTCCGGAAGGCGATCTCCGGCCAGGGGATCGCCTCGGGGAGGAACGAACGCACCTCGAGCGCCTCGGCTGTCGGCCGCGGCTCGCCGCCGACGATGCGGGCCTCGAAGGCGACGACCACGATCGCCGCCTCCGGGCGCGAGTAGAGACCGAGGATGTGGCCCGGCTCCACCAGGACGCCCGTCTCCTCGAGCGTCTCCCGCACGGCACCCTCGTGGACCGTCTCGTCGACCTCCATGAACCCGCCCGGCTGAGCCCACAGGCCGCGCCCGGGCTCGATCCCCCGCCGCAGGAGCATCACCTCGCCCCGGTCGGTGATCGGCAGCGTCGTCACCACCAGGCGCGGGTTGACGTAGGCGATGAAGCCGCACGCGTCGCAGGCGAGCCGCTCCCGATCCTCGTGGTCCGGGCGCCCGAGCCGGAGAGCGCCGCCGCAGCGGCTGCAGTAGTTGAGGGTGGCGGCCAGCCAGGCGGGCACACCGGTGCCTGCCCCCGACGCCCCCGGCGCTGACGGCAGCGCAGCTTCGTCGATCGCCCGGATGTCGGACAGGCCGTGCGGCGACGAAGGCCGGCGGCTGCCGCCCATCCGACCGCTACTGCCCCTGGGCCCGGGTGAAGCCGGGCTCACCGGCGAAGACGTGAAGCTTCTCGAGGTGGGTCCAGCGGTAGCGCGCGGCCACCCGGCCGGTGAGCGCCAGGACCTGTGCGTCGGTGACCTCCGCCCCCTCCTGGCGGGCGACGAAGCGGGCCCGGAGCAGGCCCACGGCATCGGGCGAGACGCCCGTCGGCGGGTAGACCATGGTGCCGCGCGAGGCGAGCATCTCCAGCCGGAGATCGTCCCCGGCGAGCGCTTCCAGCACCGGTCCGGCGGCCTCCGGTGGCTCCCACGACTCGAGGAACAGGTCGACGCCGACGGTCCGTCGCTCGACCCCGCCGCTCACCTGGGCCCCGTACGACCAGCGGGGGTGCGGGGCGAGCGCTGCGCCTGCGGCAGGACCGCCCACCGGGGCAGGGGCGCCGCCTGCCGAGGCCGGTAGAGCCGCCTCCGGGGCGTCCGTTCGACCGTCGGCCGAGCGCGGCGCGACGGTGCGTGGCTGGCGGCCCAGGTTGGCGATCACCTCGTCGGTGAAGCCGGAGGTGGAGGCGGCGTGCTCGACGTCGCCGCCGGTCTGGCGGGCCAGGTCCGCGGTCATCGCCCGGCCCTCCTCGAGGGTGACCAGCACCGCGTCCTCGACCCGGTCGGCCGCGTCGGTCTCGCCCAGGTGGCGAAGCATCATGATCGAGGACAGGATGAGAGCAGTCGGGTTGATCACGTCCTTGCCAGCGTACTTGGGCGCCGAGCCGTGGACCGCCTCGAAGATCGCCACCCCGTCGCCGTAATTGCCCGATGGGGCGAAGCCCAGCCCGCCGACCAGCCCCGAGGCGAGGTCGCTGATGATGTCGCCGTTGAGGTTCGTGGTCACCACGAGGTCGAACTGGGCCGGGTTCTTGGCGAGCTGGTGGGCGACGTTGTCGATGATCAGGTGCTCGGCAGCGATCCCGTCCGGCGCGTACTCGGGCGCGATCTCCTCGAAGACGCGTTTGAAGAGGCCCTCGGTCAGCTTCATGATGTTGGCCTTGGTGGCGCAGGTGACCTTGCGGCGTCCCTCCCGCCGGGCGAGCTCGAACGCGTAGCGGATGACCTTCTCGCTGCCCTTCCGGCTGATGACCTTGAGGCACTGGGCGACGTCCGGCGTCTGCATGTGCTCGATGCCGGCGTACAGGTCCTCGATGTTCTCGCGGACGACGACGAGGTCGATCCCCTCCCCGGCATAGCGGGTGGGCACGCCGGGCAGCTCGCGCGCCGGGCGGACGTTGGCATACGTCTCGAACAGCTTGCGCAAGGTGACGTTGGCGCTCTTCTCGCCGAAGCCGACCGGGGTCTCGAGCGGGCCCTTGAGCGCCACCCGGGTGCGCTCGATCGACTCGCGCGTGGCCCGGGGAACGCCCGAGGTGTCGCCGCGACGGAAGACCTCGGCGCCGGCCTCGGCCTCCTCCCAGGCGATGGCCACGCCGGCGGCCTCGATGATCCGCCGGGCGGAGCGGACGACCTCCGGCCCGACGCCGTCGCCGGGGATCAGGGTGACGCGATGGGGCTGGGAGGTCATGGCTGGTCCTCTGGTGTGCGTCGTGGGTCGGGCCGCGGGCAGGGGATCGGGGCGAGGGGCTGATTCTGCCGCACCGGGCGATGGAGCGCGTCTGCGCGCTGGGGACGCGGTGTCATCCCCGGGGTCGCGCTACCCCGGGGTCCGACAGCGGCCACGTCACGACCGGTGCCTCTCGACAGCGGTGGGAAGGCAGACCATCGTTCGGTCCGCGGTGGCTCTGACGCGCGAGTGGGAGGTGACGGGACATGCAGGACACCGAGCTGTTCCTTTCGCTGGCGGAGATCGCCGGCGTGTTCGTCGGCTTCGGGGCGCTGATCGCCGTCCGGAGCGGCGGGCCGAGCGACGCGGCCGAGGTCACCATGATCCAGTGGGTGCTGGTCAACGCGGTATGGGTGGTCGTCGTCGCCCTCGCCCCGGTGACCTTGGCCCGCTACGGCGTCGCCGGGCACGAGCTCTGGCTCGTGTGCAGCCTGGTGGCGCTCGCGAGCTTCGTGGGCATGTTCATCGTGTGGCGCCGGACGCCCGAAGCGCGGGAGTCAATGGAGGGCGTCTCGTGGGCGGAAGGCCTCAAGGGGATGGCCCTGAACGACGCCCTCCTATTCCCCATGAGCGCCGCGCTCATCCTCGTCGTGCTCGGCCTGGTCCCGGACCAGGAGCCTGCGCTCTACCTCAGCGCCGTGGTGCTGGGCCTGTTCCTGACCGCGTTGACCCTGCTCGTCCTCGTCTTCATGCCGAGGCGCCCGCGGGCTGCCTGAGACATCCCGCGTGCCCGGCCATGTCGGCGAGCCGCCACCTGCCGGTCCTCCCTGCCGTGGCGTCGGCCTCTAGTACTGAACGCGGTCCGATTTGGCCAGCCAGTCGACGAAGACCGACGCGCCCTCCTCACGCAGCATCTGCGTCGAGGGCAGCGAGCGCTCGCCCGCCGGCAGCGCGACCTCCCGGTAGATGCGCGCGTCGTCGAAGCCGCCCGCGGCCGCGTCCTCACGCGAGGCGGCCCAGGTGAGGCGGTCCAGGCGCGCCCAGTAGGCCGCGGACAGGCACATCGGGCACGGCTCGCAGGACGAGTAGAGGACGCAGCCCTCGAGGTGGAACGTGCCCAGGCGGCGGCAGGCCCGGCGGATGGCCACGATCTCGGCGTGGGCGGAGGGGTCCAGCCCGGTGGTGACCCGGTTCCAGCCCTTGGCGACGATGATCCCGCCGCGGGCCACAACCGCCCCGAACGGCCCGCCCCGGCCGGCGAGCATGCGCGCCCGGGCGAGGCGGATCGCCTCGCGGAGGAGCGCCTCGTCGTCGCGAAACAGGGGCTGCCCGGTCTCGGTCACGCAGTGAGGATACGACGGCCAGCTCGGCGGCCTCGCGGGCGTTACGATCGTCCCCGTGCCTGATCCGGCCCGGGTTGCGCTGCTCCTCGACGTCGACACCGGCATCGACGACAGCCTGGCGATCCTGTACGCCTGCGCCTCGCCGGAGGTCGAGCTCGTGGCCGTCACCTGTGTCGCCGGCAACGTCGAGGCCCGCCAGGTCGCCGAGAACACCCGCGCCCTGCTCGAGCTCGTCGGGCGCGACGACGTCGAGGTCGCGCTCGGGAGAGAGGTCCCGCTCGCGCGGCCGCTGCGGACGACGCCCGAGACGCACGGGCCGAAGGGCATCGGCTACGCGGTGCTGCCACCGCCACGCCGCCCGCTCTCGCCCCGGCACGCGTCCGACCTGCTGGTCGGGGAGGCACGCCGCCGGCCCGGTGAGCTGACCCTTGTCACCCTCGGGCCGCTTACCAACCTGGCCGTCGCCGTGATGCGCGAGCCAGAGCTTCCGGTCCTCCTGCGGCACTGGGTGCTGATGGGCGGCAGCTACCGCTCGCCCGGCAACACGGCGCCGACGACCGAGTGGAACGTGGCGTCCGACCCGGAAGCGGCGTCGGTCTGCCTGGCTGCCTTCTCCACCCCGGAGGTGGTCGTCGCGCGAAGCGCGGCCGGGCAGCCGCCGTTGCCGCTCGCCCTCGGGCTCGACGTGACCGAGCGGGCCAAGCTCACCCCCGATCACCTGGCGGCCCTGGCCCGGCGGGCGGGCGTCTCGCTCGAAGGGGCTGGCGGAGACTCCACGGCGGGGCGCGAGGCTCCCCGCGCGGTCGTGCGCTTCGTGGCCGACGCGCTGCGCTTCTACATGGAGTTCCACGGCCGCTACGACGGCTTCTACGGCGCCTTTGTCCACGACCCGCTGGCCGTGGCGGCGGCCCTCGACCCGGCCCTCGTACGAACCGAGCCCGTAAGCGTCCAGGTCGAGCTGGGCGGCGTCCTCACGACCGGCGAGACGGTGACCGACTGGCGGCGCTCCTGGGGCCTGCCCCCCACCCTGGAAGTCGCCATCGAAGCCGACGTCGCGACCTTCTTCGACCGCC
Organism: Chloroflexota bacterium; assembly: GCA_017860675.1. Lineage (GTDB taxonomy): Bacteria > Chloroflexota > Limnocylindria > Limnocylindrales > CSP1-4 > CTSoil-043. Next base: position 638 of record JAGDMV010000126.1, on the reverse strand, counting down.
TGGTGGAGCGGATCGGCGGCCTGGCCGCGTCGTTGCCGGACGGCTGACCGGCCTGCTCAGGAGTCTGCGCCCGAATCCATGCCACTGGGCCGCACCGTGCGGGCCGCCCCGCTGCCCGCCGTGGGCGTTCCGTCCCTCCCGGTCTCAACAGCGGCCAGGAAGCGCAGCGCGGCCGTGACGCTCGTCGCCCGCCAGAGAGCCACGAGGCGGTCGGCCCCGATCGCGGTCCGTGCAGCCCGGCGCAGGGTTCGAGCGACCGGCCGGAGCCGCTCCTGCTGGAGCCGGAGGAGCGGGCCCGGATCGTTCCCGCGCCGCTCGAGCAGGAGCAGCTTGACGAGCAGCTCAGAGCGAAGGTCCCGAACGTGGGCGACCGGCTCCCCGAGCCAGGCCGCAACCGCTTGCGAGCCGGCAGCGGTGACGGTCAGCACGGTCCGGCTCGGCCCGCGGCCGGCGATCGCACCCGAGGCGCGAACCAGGCCGTCCTCCTGGAGGAGGTGGATGGCGCGGTAGACGAGCGGACCGGTGCTCGTCCAGACCCGGCCGATCGGCCCGTCCGGGCGCAGGACGCGGACCATCGTCCAGCCGTGGGTCGGTCCCTCGTCCACCAGGGCGAGGACGACCCACTCGGTGAGCGTCCG
>JAGDMV010000125.1:5953-6267 GCA_017860675.1 Chloroflexota bacterium | reverse complement strand
GAGCACCCGCTCGAGCCGCACGGCCCGCTGGAGCGGCGTCGGCCGGTACAGGCGGTACGCCTCGCGCACCGGGTCGGGGATCTCGATCTCGCGCTCGGTACTGACCTCCTGCGCGATCAGCGCCATCGGGAAGAGCGGCGCGAGGTCCTCCGGGCCGAGCGGCTGGCCGGTACCCGGGTGGAGCGCGGGCGGCGCGGGGGCCGGCAGATCGGCGGCGATGTTGTACCAGGCCCGCGGGATCCGCGATTCGTCGAGGACGAACTTGACCTGCTGCTGCGCCATGGGGGTGCACCTCCCTGGCGGGCCCGTTCCGG
>JAGDMV010000125.1:0-5904 GCA_017860675.1 Chloroflexota bacterium | reverse complement strand
ACAGTACGACCCCGTCCCTGCGGAGGGACGAGGTCGAGCCTCGTGGTGCCACCCTCTCTTCCGGCTCCGTCCCGGAGGACTCGGCCGCTCATTGCTCGGTCCACGGCCCGGGGTCCCTGGCGATGGACCTGCCCTCTGCTAACGGTGGGCCTCCGGCCCGGCTACTGCGCGACCCCGCCGCGGTTCACCCCAGCTGACGGCGCCGGCTCTCACCCTGCCCGGCTCTCTGTCGCCCGCTGCGGACGAGTACTCGTCCCGGTCATCGACGTTCGCGCAGTGTACACCCGGCCGGCCGGTGCGCAACCACATGGTGCTGGCCCGCGCGGCGCTTGCCTCCGGCGGCCGCATGGCGGACACTCAGGCCATGGACAAGATGCCTGTTGCCGGTGCGCCGGCCCCCGATCTCGCGCTTCCTGACGAGCGCGGGACGATCCATCGTCTGTCAGACGAGCGCGGCCGCTGGGTCGTCGTGTACTTCTATCCGAAGGACGACACTCCCGGCTGCACGACCGAGGCCTGCGAGTTCCGCGACGCGTGGGCCGACATCGAAGCCGACGGGGCGGTCGTCTGGGGAGTCAGCCCGGACGACGGCGCGAGCCACTCGCGTTTCCGGGCCAAGTTCGGCCTGCCCTTCGTGCTCCTGTCCGACACCGACCACGCCGTCGCTGACGCGTGGGGCGCCTGGGGCGAGAAGATCCGCTACGGCCGTGCGTCGATGGGGATCCTGCGCTCGACCTTCCTGGTGGACCCCGACGGGCGGATCGCCCGGGTGTGGCCGAAGGTGAAGCCCGAGGGGCACGCAGCAGAGGTGCGCGCGGCCCTGGCCGAGGTCCGCACGGCCTGGGGCGGATGAGCCAGGAGCCCCGTCGTCCGCGCCGACGGGGCGGCCCGAGGCCCTCTCCGACCGTTCGCCAGGTCGAACCGGCTCGAAGACACGAGGAGACCTCGCCCGTGGGGGGAGACGAGCGAGGCCTCTAGAATCGACTATAGCGCATCATGTCCAGCGGCGCGCAACCCGCGCGCATGACGGAGGACGAGGAGCCAGATGCCCGGCGACCAGCCCGCCGACACGCATGATCGGACCCTCAGGGGCCGCAGGCGCAGGAGCACGAGCCCGACACCTCCTTCCGCCGGGACGGCTCCGCGCCCTCACGACTGGCGACCGGACCGCTTCATGGTGATCGCGGCCCACCCCGACGACGCCGACTTCGGACCGGCGGCGACGGCGGCGAAGTGGATCGATGCCGGATCGGTCGGCTGGCTCGTGTGCTGCACGAGCGGCGACCAGGGCGGCGAAGACCCCGACGCGGACCCGCTGGCGCTCGCCGCGACCAGGGAGGCGGAGCAGCGCCGGGCGGCCGGCGTGGTCGGCTACGCCGGGGTCACCTTCCTCCACCAGCCGGACGGCGCCCTGGCCAACGAGCTGGCCCTCCGGGAGATGCTCGTCCGCGAGATCCGGACGTTCCGGCCCGACGCGGTGCTCACCCACGATCCGGAGGTCCTCTTCTACGCGGGCGGGGGTGTCAACCATGCCGATCACCGGGCTGCCGGCATGGCGGCCGTGGACGCCGTCTACCCGGCGGCCCGCAACCCGATGGCCTTCTCCAGCCTGGCACGCGCCGGTCTCGCGGCCCACGCGGTGAGGCGCATCTACCTCTTCTGGCCGAACGTCGCGACCTGCTGGGTTGACGTCACGGCCACGATCGAGCGCCGCATCGAGGCCCTGGCCTGTCACGCCAGCCAGGTCCGCGAGCCCAGGCTGCTCGCGGAGCGGATGCGGTCATGGGCGGCCGAGGAGGGGATGCCGATCGGGGCCGCCGCCGGCGACGTCTTCCGGTTGATCGTGATCGACGACGAGCCCGCGGCCGGGAGGGTGACCGAGGAGCCGGCAGCGGACGCGCCCGTGCCCTGACGGACCGGCGTCCCGGCCACTGGGCCGGCGCCCGAGATCCCGCCCCGCGGCGTCTGCGCGGCTGCCCGCCGGCCCCCCGCCACCCGGCCTGCCTCGGCCAGCGGCTCCTTCAGCCCTGCTCGAGGAGCAGCGGCCGGACCCGGCCCCAGGCGTTCCAGAGGTCGGACAGGCCCTCGGCACGGCGGCCGAGCAGATCGACCATCTCGCCCAGCGTGAGGTCCCCGGCTGCCTCCTCCAGGAAGCGCCCGGCGTCCACCCTGACCCCCTGGAAGAGGGAAGGCATCTCCGCCTCTCCCGGCCAGATCCTGATCCGCATCGGGTCCTGGCCGGCGTAGCCGACCGCGAGCGACAGGTCACGCTGGCCCGGGACGCGGCCGTCGACGAAGCCGCCCAGGCCGTCGAAGCGGAAGCCGAGCGATGCCAGCGCGGTGGCGATGTCGCGGCACTGCGCCTGCGTGTACGGGCCCCAGAAGGGATGGTCCTCCGGGAAGACGAGTGCGGTGGCGTCGATTGCCCGGGCCAGGATCGCGTCCACCAGGTCGGTCAGCTGGATCTGCCAGCGGCGGCGCTCGTCGGGGTCGTCGCCCCCCAGCTGGTCGACAAGCGAACGCAGCGCCTCGCGGTCACCGCGCAGGAGACGCATGATCGCCGCGTCGCCGCGGGCGGCCTCGCCCTCGATCTCGGCCGCCGCCAGCCCGCCGACCGTCGGCTCCGGCAGCGGCGTGCCGAATGCCGGCCCGGCCGGCTCCACGGCCCGGGCCCCGAGTCGCTCGGCCTCCTCACAGGCGGCCAGCGCGGTGCGCGCCTCGGTGCATGCCTCGGCGGCGCTCTCGGCCGTGATCCGGGCGCCGTCGGCCTCGACCCCGAGCCGCTCCAGCGTCCGCAGCAGATCCATCTCGACAGCGTCCTCGTGGGCGACGATCGCGGCCGCCTCCCGGCTCCGCCCGTTGATGCGGTTCACCTCTCGCAGCCACTCTCGCGCGGCGGCTTCCAGCGCGTCGCGGTCACGGGCGGTCGATCTCGCCAGGCGGAAGTTGGCCTGGGCCTCGTCCTTGGCAGCACGCACCGCCCGCGGGTCGTTGGTGGCCGCCGCGCGATCACGCCGCATGACATGCTCGTCGTAGGACCGGCGCGCCTCGCGGTGCCGCTCCGCGGCCGCGGCCGCCACGGTGGCCAGCCGCTCGGCGTTGCCGCAGCGCTCCTCGAGCGCCTGCCGGAGTTCGGCGCAGGGGTCGCCATCCGGGCCGGCCGTCGCCGCACCGGGACCTTCGCGTCCGGCGGGCACGGCGATGGAGAGCACCGACATGGCGCCCGTCGCACCGGCCGGGGCAGGTGCGGTGCCGGCGGCGCCCGCGAGGGCTGCCTCGGCGGGCACGTCGGCCACGATGGGGATCGCCACGCGGTCGCCTCTTTGGCCCGCCGCCGCGAACATCCGTTCGGAGGCCATCGCGGAATCGAAGCGCGCCGGAGGCCAGTCGGGCAGGCTCGTCGCGAGCGTCGCCGCCCTGGCCGGCACGGACTCACGGGCGACCGTCACCCTGACCTCGCGCCGCGCGGCCGGCCGCGCCCGCAGCACCTCGATGAGCCCGGCCCCGACCCCGATCCCCAGTACGAGACCTGCCACCAGGAAGAAGAACTCGCTCGGGCTCACCGGCGTCACCTCGAGACGTGCGGGGGCTGGCTTCCGTGGCAGCGTAGCTGCGCCACCTGACCGCGTCAATCGCCGCTCCGAGTCACCGGGCCGCCCCGACAGTACCGGCCGGCGCCTGTGCTCGGACCGGTCAGTCGAGCTCCGAGATCGGGCGCCTCCCCGCCACCCCCGTCGAGATCTCGTGCCACCAGGCGACCTCGGGCTCGCCCAACCTCCAGCACAGCCACACGGGCCGACCGTTCACCAGCGCCGGGAAGTCCACCAGGCCCGTCTCGATGTCGCGCAGCTGGATGCTCCACTCGTCGAGCCGGGTGACGCCGCCTTGCATGCGGTCGATCGTGCCCTGGATCCGGAGAGCCAGGACGCGCGGGGTCTCGGCCGGCGACCCGGTCGGGGCATCGGTGTCGCGACCGGCGCCACGGGAGCTCGTGCCTGGCCGCCCGCCTGCCACCGCGCCCTGCTCGCGCCGGGCGAGTGCGAGCTGGTCGCGCAGGGCGATGATCTGGAGCCGCTGCTCGCGCAGGGCCTCGAGGACCGGGATCAGGTCGGCCAGCCGCCCGTTGGCGCGGTCGAGATCGTAGTAGCTGGTCACGTCCCGATTCTACCGGCGGTGGGAATCTGCACCGGATCGGCGCCCCGAGGGAGTGGGCGGCCCCGCGGTGGCCTCGGCATGAGCGGGAGGCGCACCTCGGGTATCGTCCGGTGTACGGGCAGGGAGCCACTCAACGGTGTCAGCCACCGGCCTGCCCGCAGCCCAGCGTCGTGGTGCGATCGCTGTCCGCGTGGGTGTCGCCGGGCGCAGGGTCTGCCGCCGATGGACGGGGAGGTCGCGTGAACGGTCGCCGGGCAGCGCTCACCGAGCCCGCAGCCGTGCTCGCCGCACTGCTCGCCGCAGTGCTTGTCGCCGGCTGCGGCACGATCTCGCCGGCAGCGACTTGGCACCCCCAGGCCAGCGACGAGAATCCCGGCTCGCCCCTCCCGGCCCGCACCGAGACCGCCGTCCCGGTGACGGCCGTTCCGGCCACGACCGAGGCCTGCGAGCTGCCGCCGGTCCGTGCCCGTGCTGCCCAGCTGCTGCTGGTCGGCATCCCCGGCACGGCGGCTGACGAAGCCGCGCTCGAGCTCGTCCGCGAAGGCGTGGGGGGCGTCGTGCTGCTCGGCTCGAACGTCGAGACGGCCGACCAGGTGGCGTCGCTCGTCCTCGGGCTGCAGGCCGAGGCTCCGATCCCGCTGGCGGTCGCGATCGACGAGGAGCCGGGCCGGATCGGGCGTCTGGCGAAGGCCGCCATCATCGCCGGCTCGCCGTCTGCCCGCTCGCTGGGCAAGCGGACGGCGAAGCAGGTCGAGGCCACCGGGCGCCGGATCGGGTCGGCCCTGGCCGACCTCGGCATCACGGTCGACCTCGCCCCCGTGCTCGACGTGACCGGGGCCGCCGCGGGCGGCGTGATCGGCGATCGCGCCTTCGGCTCGAGCCCAGCCGTGGTGTCCAGGGCGGGCGTCGCCTTCCTGGCAGGCCTGACGAAGGCGGGCGTGGCCGGCGTCGGCAAGCACTTTCCCGGCCACGGCGAGACGACCACCGACTCCCACACCGACCTGCCCCTCGTGTCGGCGTCGCGCCGGACGCTGGAGCGACGCGCCCTGCCGCCGTTCGAGGCGGCGATCGAGGCGGGCATCCCGGCGATCATGGTCGGGCACCTGCTCGTGCCGGCGCTCGACGCCACGCGGCCCGCCAGCCTGTCGAGGAAGGTGATCGACGGACTCCTGCGCGACGACCTCGGCTTCGACGGCGTGGTCATGGCCGACGACCTGAACATGGGAGCCCTCGACCGTTACGGCGAGCTGCCCGAGCGGACCGAGCTGGCCATCCGCGCCGGGGTTGACCTGGCGATCGTGCTCGATCACCGGGCGGTGCCCGACGTGATCGAGCGCCTGGTCGAGTCGGTGGAGGCGGGTCGGCTACCCGAGTCGCGCCTGGACGAGGCGTTCCTCCGGGTCGCCCGCTTCAAGGGCCTCGACGACTGGGCGGGCTGCGACTCCGGCGGCTGAAGGCAAGGCTCGCCCCGCCTGGAGCCGGCTGCCGCCACCTGCCTGGTGCTGCGCAACGACGTGGCGGCACTCGACCGGCTGTGGCATCCTTCGCCGGGTCGGCGCCTTCTCGGGCCCTGCGCCGACGCGTCTCGGGCTGGCAAGGGTGGGTTTCCCGTCTGCCCGGGACGCCGGGCGATCTGTGCACGGACGACTGTCGGAGGACCAGGTGAGACTAACCGTCGCACTCGGCGGCAACGCCATCAAGCAGGCCCACGAGGCGGGCACGGCCGAGGAGCAGTTCGCCAACTGCGAC
>JAGDMV010000124.1 GCA_017860675.1 Chloroflexota bacterium | reverse complement strand
GGAGGGCCTGCCGCTCGAGGAGCTGCGCGAGCTGACCGGCTCGGCCGCCCGCGCGGCGCGGCGCGCAGGGGTGGCGATCGTGACCGGGGACACGAAGGTCGTCGGGAGGGGGGCAGCCGACGGGCTGTTCGTCAACACCGCCGGCATCGGCCTCGTGCCGGCCGGCGTGGCCCCGTCCGCCGACCGCGCCCGGCCGGGGGACGCGATCCTGGTCTCCGGCCCGATCGGCCTCCACGGGGTGGCGATCATGAGCGTGCGCGAGGGCCTCGAGTTCGAGGTGGAGATCGCCTCCGACACCCGGCCGCTCAACGGGCTGGTGGCGGCGCTGCTGGCGGCCCTGCCCGACGTCCGCGTGCTCCGCGATCCCACCCGGGGCGGCCTTGCCTCCGCCCTCAACGAGATCGCCGCCACGTCCGGGGTCGGGATGGTGCTGGACGAGCCGGCGATCCCCGTGCCGGGTGCGGTCAGGGCGGCGTGCGAGATGCTCGGGCTCGACCCGCTCCACGTGGCCAACGAAGGGGTGCTCGTGGCGATCGTCCCGGGCCGGGGAGCCGAGGCCGCCCTGGCGGCCCTGCGGAGCATGCCGGAGGGGGAGGGGGCCGCGATCGTCGGGTCGGTCGTGGCCGACCACCCGGGCATGGTCACCATGCGGACGCTCGTCGGCAGCGAGCGGATCGTGGACATGCTGGTCGGGGAGCAGCTGCCCCGGATCTGCTGACCGGCAGCACCGTGCGCTTCCTCCCCTGCCATTCGGCCCTCCCAGCCCGGGACCTTCGGCACTAATGCACATCTGCGCATATATCAGATCATGCACAGGTGGACGAGATCTACAGTCTCCAGTCGGAGGTCATGAAGATCCTTGCGAGCCCTCGCCGGCTCGAGATCCTCCATCTGCTCGCGGATGGCCCGCGCGAGGTCGGGCGCCTGGCGGACGACCTGGGGATCAGCCAGCCGAACGCGTCGCAGCACCTGGCGGCGATGCGCTCGGCGGGCGTGGTCGAGGCAGAGCGCGACGGCCGCGAGGTCCGCTACCGGCTCGCCGATCCCGAGGTCCTCACGGCCTGCGACCTGATGCAGCAGGTCCTGCTCCGCCGCCTGGCCCGGCTCGGAGCGCTCTCGCACGAGCGCCTGGCGGTGCCGGACGGGCGGCCCGCTGCGCCCGATTCAGCGATCGGCGGAGGGTGAGGGGTGAACGTGCCGCTGAACGTGATCCCGTTCTCGTTGGCCGACAGGCTCAATGCCGGGGAAGGCCACAGCGTGTACATCCAGGCAGTGGTGGCGGGCGCCGGATTGCCGGCAGCCGCGTGAAAGGAAGGGTAGCGGAATGGCGATGGAGATCGCCCAGACAGTTGATGCGAAGGGACTTTCGTGCCCGATGCCGATCGTGAGGACGGCCCAGGCAATCAAGGGACTTGCGAGCGGGCAGCTGCTCGAGGTTCTGGCCACCGACGCCGGGTCGGTGAACGACTTCGCCGCCTGGTCGAAGACGACAGGAAACGCGATCGTCGAGCAGAGCGCGGACGGCGGGGTGTACCGCTTCGTGCTGCGCAAGAAGTAGGGAACCAGCGATGACTGCCGTCACCGACCCCGGGCAGAACGCGGTCGCCGTCGAGGCCCCGGCGGCCACGCCCGAGCCTGCCCCCGCGACCTCACCAGAGGGCGAGGCCGGGCCCCGCGACATCCTCATCATCAACTACAGCGGCGAGCTGGAGAAGACCTGGGCCGCGATGATCCTGGCGTCAACCGCCGCCACGATGGGCAAGGTCCGCGTCTTCGTCACCTTCTGGGGCCTGCAGACCTTCGTCAAGGACTCGAGGCGAATCACCGGCCAGAACTGGATGCAGAAGATGATGAGCCTCATGCAGCGGCCGGGCGTCAGCCATCGCAAGCTGTCGAAGATGAACTTCTTCGGCATGGGCCCGTGGATGATGTTCAAGCTGGCCAAGCAGTACCACGTTGCCTCGCCCAAGGAGCTGCTCGAGATCGGCCAGGCGATGGGCGTCGAGTTCATCCCCTGCCAGATGACCATGGACATGTACGGCCTCACCCGGGACGACCTGATCGAGGGCATGACCGAGCCGGTCGGCGCCGCCACCGTCATCGCCCTGATGCAGGAAGGATCCGCTCCACTCTTCATCTGAGCACCCGGACCACCGCATAACCCCACCGCGGGACGGTCCCGGCCCGGATACCCCCCGAGCCGGCCGGGACCGCTCCCGTCCAGCAGCGAAGGGAGGCCGCACCGTGTCCGACGTGACCGTCACCCGCACGATCGATGCTCGCGGCAGCTTCTGCCCGGGCCCGCTGATGGAGCTGATCCGGGCCATCCGCGAGGGGGCCGTCGGTGACGTGATCGCTGTCCTGTCTGCCGACAGGAGCAGCCGGACCGACATCCCCAAGTGGGTCGAGAAGGCGGGCCACGAGCTGATCGCCGTCGAGAACAGGGACGGCTACGACGAGATCGTGGTCCGCAAGACCAGCTGAGCCGGGGTCGCGCCTGCCGGGCTGCGACCGTGCGCCGGTGGCCATCCCCGCATCGCGGCCGCTCCTACAATCCGGCCCATGACTGATTCCCCGGCGGCCACCGGCCGCATCTTCCCGCGTGTCTTCGGGCGTGCGCTGCCCATCGTCGACCGGGCCGAGGGTGCGACGATCTGGGACGTATCCGGCCGGGCCTACCTCGACGCGGCCGGCGGCGCGGTCGTGGTCAACATCGGCCACGGCCGCCGCTCCGTCGCCGAGGCGATGGCCGCCCAGGCCGCGAAGGTCGCCTACGTCCATGGCACGAGCTTCAGCAGCGAGAGCCTGGAGACCTACGCGGCGGAGGTCGGTGCCCTGCTCCCGGTCGATGCCCCTGCGATCTACCCCGTCTCCGGTGGCTCGGAGGCGACCGAGACGGCCCTCAAGCTGGTCCGCGCCTATCACCTCGCCCGCGGCGAGGAGGAGCGCAAGGTCGTCATCGCCCGCTGGGGCAGCTACCACGGCAACTCGCTCGGTGCGCTCGACCTGTCCGGTCGCCGGCCGCTGCGGCGCCCGTACGAGGCCTGGCTGGGCCGCTTCCGCCACGTCTCGGCGGCGTATCCGTACCGGGCCGGCGATCCGGGGGCCCATGCGCTCGGCAGCACCGAGGAGCTGGCGGCCGAGCTCGAGCGGACGATCGAGGCGGCGGGTCCCGGCACCGTCGCGGCCTTCGTCGCCGAGCCGATCGTCGGGGCGACGCTGGGTTCCGTCGCCCCGCCCGACGGCTACTGGCCGGCCATCGCCGATGTCTGCCGGCGGCACGGTGTGCTGCTGGTGGCCGACGAGGTGATGACCGGGTTCGGTCGAACCGGGCGCTGGTTCGGGATGGACCACTGGGGGATCCGGCCCGACATCGTGCTGGCGGCCAAGGGGGCTACCTCGGGCTACTGGCCGTTCGGCTTCGTGGCGGCTGCCGGTCACGTGTTCGACGCGGTCGCCAGGGGCGGCTTCGTCCACGGCTTCACCTTCAGCCACTCGATCGTCGGTGCGGCGGTGGCCCGCGAGGTGCTCCGGATCCTGCGCGACGAAGACCTGGTGGCGGCCAGCGCAACCAAGGGCGAGCGTCTGCTCTCCCTGGCGCGGCAACGGCTCGGCGCGCACCCGCACGTCGGCGATATCCGCGGCCGGGGGCTGATGGTGGGCATCGAGTTCGTGGCCGAGCGGGAGACGCGGGTGGCCTTCCCGCGGGCGCGACGGGTGACGGAGGCGGTGGTGGCCGCCGCCCGCGAGCGGGGGGTCCTGGTCTACTCGGGCACGGGCTCCGCCAACGGCCTCGACGGCGACCTCATCCTGCTCGGTCCGCCGTTCGTGGTGACCGACGACGAGCTCGAGCAGATCGTCGAGGGGATCGCCGGGGCGATCGACGTCGCAACCCGGTAGCGAAGGGAGGGGCGCGGGAGCGCCGCCCCCGCCCGAACGGCGAGGTCCGGCCAGGATGCCCTACGGCGGCCCGGGGCACGCGCCCTGTGCCCGCCAGGACCGTCCCGGTCAGGCTCTCGGCGGCCCCGGGCGGAGCGCGTTGCGGAGGACGATCCAGCCGATCCCGACGAGCGCCCCGGCAAGGAGCAGCTCGCCGAGCGAGGGGAAGCCCGGGATCGCCCAGCCGAGGTACTCGATCGCGCCCAGCCCGGCCACGACCCCTCCGGCAGCCGCCAGCGGCCGCCAGCCCCGCCCGTCGCGGGCGCGCCAGGCCGCCAGGCCGAGCAGCGCCAGCCCGACGGCGATCGTGGTCAGGCCCTCACCCCGGACAAGACCGCTCCCGGCGAGCAGCCCGGCAGCTCCGACTGCCGCCACGACCGCGCCGACGTAGACGGCCCAGCTCCCAGACCGCTGCGTGGCGCCGGCGACGACGCCGACAACGCCCAGCGCGACGAGCGCGGCCGAGCCTGCCAGCTCGACCGCCGGGAAGAGCGGTGCCAGCACGAGGTACCCGCCCAGCAGGAGGAGCCCGAGCCCAATCCACAAGCCGATCCGGCCGGCCTCGATCTCGCGGACGCTCCAGCTGAAGACGCGGGTCGTCGCCGGGGGCTGCCCGCCGCCACTGCCGGTGCCGGCGCCCCCTCCCGGCTCGTACGGTCGGGCCGTGCCCGGCCCCTCGAGGACCTCGCCGGTCACGCGGCGCGGGCCCTCGTCACCGGGGCGCGGCCCCGGCGCCGCGGGCTCCGAGCGAGCGCCGTCAGGGGGTGTGCCCGCCGCGGGTGGAGGCGCAGCAACGGGCCTGGCCGGTGTGCCTGCCGCGGGCTGGGCAGCCGCCCCCCCGTCCTTAAGCGCGCGGAGGCGTCGCTCCACCTCCTCGTCGGAGGGAAGCGAGGGCGGCGTGGCCGGCGTCGGCGGCAGGTCGCTCACTTCCGGACCGTACACGACCGGCGCGGGACGTGCGCGCCCGGTGCCGGCGTCGCGGGACGTGTGCCCGGTGGCGGGCGGCGCGGATCGCCACCGCGGCAGCCGCCGGCGCGGGAGCCGCCCCCGTGGCGGCCCCGGCCATGGGGGGCCCGCGGACGTCAGCGCCGGCCGACGGCGCCGTGTCCGGGCCGCGTCTGTCAGTCCTTGCGCAGCAGCCGGGCCAGGAACTTCGCCGTCCGCGGATCCTGCGGGCTGTCGATCACCTGCGCCGGCGGCCCGACCTCCACGAACTCGCCGTAGTCGATGTAGTAGACGCGGTCGGCGGCCTCGTTGGCAAACGCCATCTCGTGGGTCACGACGATCATCGTCGCCCCCTCGTGGGCCAGCTCGGACATGACCTTGAGGACCTCGCCCACCAGTTCCGGGTCGAGGGCCGAGGTCGGCTCGTCGAAGAGCAGGACTTTGGGCTCCATGGTCAGCGCCCTGGCGATCGCCACCCGCTGCTTCTGGCCACCCGACAGGCGCGCCGGGTACTCGTCCCGCTTCTCGGCCAGGCCGACCTTGGCCAGGTACTTCTCGGCGGTCGCGACCGCCTCGTCGCGCCTGACTCCCTTCACCCGCACCGGGGCCTCGATGAGGTTGTCGATCACCTTCATGTGGGGGAAGAGGTTGAACTCCTGGAACACCATCTGCGCCTGGAGGCGGAGCTGGCGGATGTTCTCGCGGTGCTGCCGGCTGCGCGACTTGAGCGGCTGGGCGTCGACCCGGAAGCCGGCGATCTCCACCGCGCCGACCGTCGGCTCCTCGAGGAAGTTGGCGCAGCGGAGGAGCGTGCTCTTGCCGCTCCCCGAGCGGCCGATCAGGCAGACCGTCTCGCGCGG
>JAGDMV010000123.1 GCA_017860675.1 Chloroflexota bacterium | reverse complement strand
GACGGTTGAGACTCTCCTCGGCCTCGCCACGCCGACGCCGGCCCCGACGCCGACGCCTGGCCCGACGCCGACGCCTGCCCCGACCCCGTCACCGACCGAACCGCCCACCGAACCGCCGACAGAGCCGCCCACCGAGCCCCCGACCGACCCGCCGACGGATCCTCCCACCCAACCACCCGCGGAAGCGCCGACCGAACCACCCGCCGCGACGCCCGGCTGACCGATCCAGCCCGACCGCGTTCACGACCCGCACGGCCGGACCGCCACGCGCTCGTGCCCGATCCGGGCGCCCGCGCTCGCGGCGCCCGTCAGCGGACGGCGGCCACCAGTGCCATCAGCAGCGGCGCGATGGCGAGGGCCGGCAGCATGTCGCCCACCGGCACGGGCCGGACCTGCAGCAGCCGCAGACCGACGCCGAGGAGGAGCACCCCGCCCGTGGCCGTGATGGCGGCCACGGCCTCGGCTGGCATGAGCGACCCGAGCAGCGCGGCGATGATCGTCAGCGAACCCTGGTACAGCCCGACCGGGATCGCGGACGCCGCCACCCCCCAGCCGAGCGAGGCGGCGAAGGCCAGCGAGGCGAACCCGTCGATGGTGCCCTTGAGGACGAGCTGCTCGATCCCACGGCCCAGCCCGTCGCTCAGCGAGCCGAGGATTGCCAGCGGCCCGATGCAGAAGACCAGCGAGGCGTCGACGAAGCCCTCGACGAACCGCGCCCGCGATGGCGACGCATCGTCCCGGACGAACCGGGCCTGGAGCCAGCCGCCCACGCCCTCGAGCCGCTCCTCGATGCGCAGCAGCGAGCCGGCGATGCCGCCGAAGACCAGCGCGCCGAGGACGACCAGGAGCGTGAGGCCCTCGCCGACAGCGGCCACGTAGGCCGGGTCCTGGAGCGCCATGACGTTGAGGCCGCCGATGACGAGCACGACCAGGCCGAGGGCGTCGGTCACCGTCCGCCCGGTGCGCTCAGGCAGGCGGTGCCCGAACCAGACCCCGAGGGCGGAGCCAACGAGGATGGCCACGACGTTGTAGATCGTGCCCAGCCCGATCATGCGAGCGCGCACCTCCGGGATTCCTCGCCGGCAGCCCGCGAGCGGGCGGGCGGGAGCCGAGCATACAGGCCCGGAGATGGCCCCGGCGGGGCCGTCCCGCCCACAGCCGGCCGCGGTCGTGCGTGCCAGCCGAGGGACTGCCGACCCGCCGCCGGCCGCAACACGGCGCGCGCCAGATGGCATGATCCATCTGCCGATGCCGGGCATCGAGGCGGCTTGCCGTGCCCGGTCGACGGCAGCCTGGCGCACGCACCAGCGGAGATCGAGCGTGGCCCGCTACCGCATCCTGTCCTGGCGCGACATCCCGACCCAGGTCCGCGTCACCGACGAGGCCGGCGCGCGGGTCGACTGCCGGATGCCGCGCTGGTTCATGCACGAGGTCAGCCGGGTCACCATGCGCGAGGGTCTCGCCGGCAGCGACGACTACTTGGCCGGGTTCGAGTGGTCGGCCGAAGCCGAGCGGCCCGGTTCGGCCGAGGAGGTGGCCGCGGCCGTCGTGGCCGAGCTCGCGGCCACCTGGGGACGGGATCCCGACGGCCGGCCGCTGCGATCACGACGCGCCTCCCGGCCGGACGGCGCCTCGATCCAGGGTCCGGACGAGCCGGGATGAGCGTTCGTCCCGCCGCCGGGCGGGTTTCGGTTCGACGCGCCGCCCCGTCAGAGGTACCGCAGCTGGCCGGCGTCCTGGCACGGGCGTTCGCGACCGACCCGATGGTCTGCTGGCCGCTCGGCCCGGTCGAGGACCGGCCGGGCCGCATCCAGGCCATGTTCGAGATCGTCGATCGCGCGTTCGCGGCCGAGGGCTGGATCCACGTCGGCGGCGACGGCCTCGGCGTCATGAGCCTGCTGCCGCCGGGCAGCACACCGCGCGAACGCGATCTCGGGGAGGCTGCCGCGCCCGGCATTGCCGCGCTGACGGCGGACGGCGGGGCCCGCTACGAGCAGCTCTGGACCTGGGTCGATGCCACTCTCCCGCCCGAGCCGCGCTGGCTGCTCGACCAGCTCGCGGTCGAGCCGGCGGCGCAGGGACTCGGCATCGGCGGGGCCATGCTGCGCTTCGCCACTGCCTGCGCCGAGGCGGACCGGCTGCCGCTCGTCCTGGAGACAGCGGTCGGCGGCAACGTGCCGCTGTACGAGCACTTCGGCTTCCGCGTCACGGTCGACGCCGACGCGCCCGACGGCGGGCCGCACATCTGGTTCATGCGTCGCGACCCGGTTGGTGGCCGAGAGCCGCGCTGACCCGGCCCTTGACACGCGCCGCCCGCTGCCCGGACGCGTCGGGCGGCGTGGAAGCCGGACCCCGCGCGTCCGCCGGTGGCGCGACCAGCTCCGGTCGGCTCGGGCTAGGTGCTGCGTGCGCCCAGGGCGATGCCGCTGCTGTCCTCGCTCAGCCGGGCCATCGCATCCGAGTACGCGTCGACAGCCAGGCAGAGCGGGCACCAGTGTCCCGGCTCGGTCTGGCGGTGCAGCCACTTCTTCTCGACGGCCGCATCGACGATGTGCTCCTCGGCCGCGATGACGGCCGGCATGTCCGCCGCCGACTGGTACTGGTCCACCGCGCGGCAGAGCGGGCACTGGTCGCCACACACCTGCCGCTCGTGGATCGCCGCGTCGATGAGGTGCTGCTGGGCGGTTCGGGCAGCTGCCGGGGCAGTGGGCTGAACGGGGTGTCGTCCGAGTTCCACGGCGTGCTCCCTTCTCGACGATGGGCGGACGTCCGCCACCCGCAGGATGGGCCGGCCTACCACCGCTGGCTAGAGGCGTCGGTCGTGAAATGGCCGGCTTCGGGCGCTTGGGCCGGTGCGTCTCGCCCCTTTCCTGGCTTCCACGGAGCCATGGACGAGGCGACAATCTGCGAAGGAAGGACCCGGCGCGGGCGGAGACTCGAGGAGTCGGACGATGCCCTTGAGAACCGAGCGAGAGAAGATGCTGGACGGCGAGACCTACAACTGCCTCGACCCCGGCCTGGAGGCCGAGCGCGTGCAGACCAGGGCGCTGCTGCGGCAGTACAACCTGGCCGAAGCCGGACCCGAGCGCGAGGCGGTCCTCCGGCGGCTGCTGGGACACCTCGGCGAGGGCTCGATCATCGAGCCGCCTTTCTACTGCGCCTACGGCGGGAACATCCACCTCGGCGACCATGTCTTCCTGAACGTGCTGTGCACGATCCTGGACGGCGCCGAGGTGCGGATCGGGAACCACGTCATGATCGGGCCGGCCGTCCAGGTCTACACCGCTGCCCACCATCTCCAGGCGGCCTCCCGGATCCAGGGCTGGGAGGTGGCAAAGCCCATCGTGATCGAGGACTGCGTCTGGGTGGGAGGCGCCGCCATCCTCCTGCCCGGGGTACGGGTGGGTCGCAACGCCGTCGTCGGGGCGGGGGCCGTCGTCACCCGGGACGTTCCCGCTGACACCGTCGTGGCGGGGAACCCGGCACGAGTGATCCGGACGATCGAGCAGGGAGAGAGATGACGCACTTTCCGGTGCTCGATCGGGACGACGTCGTCCGGGCCATCCGGCCGGGCGAGCGCGCGGCCGCGGCAGCGGTCCTTGCCGACGCGTTCATGGACTTCCCTGCCACGCGGGCCTTCGCCGGCACGGGCGCCGGGGCGACCGAGAGCACCCGCCGCTTCATGCAGGCGTCCCTGTCCACGCCGGCGGAGCAGCTCACGGTGCTCGTGGCCGAGGTCGGATCGCGGATCGTCGGCGTCCTCACCTGTGCCGATCGCCCGGCCTGCCTCGCGGTGAGCGGCCTCAAGGCCCGCACCTTCCTCCGGATCGCGGGGTCTCGCCTGCCGCGGCTCGCCCGGTGGGGGCTGGCGATCATGCGGATGCACCCGCGGACGCCACACCGTCACCTGCAGATGATCGGCGTCGCCAGGGACTGCTGGGGGACCGGGGTCGGCGGCCGCCTGCTCGCCGAGTTCGCACGGCAGTGCGACGAGGCCGGTCTGGCCGGGTACCTCGAGACGATCCGCTGGGACGACCCGGCGAAGCCGTCCCCCGAGCGGCTCTACCGGCGCCACGGGTTCGAGGTCCTCCACGAGGCTAGGGTTGCCGACGGGTTCACCCTGATCGGCATGGCCCGGGCTGCTCCGGGGGCCCCGCGCCCGGCGCCGGCCGCCCGACCCGGACGGTCCACGTCCGGCTACCTGCCCACCGGCCACGCCTTCGACCGCATCGGGACGGGCCCGCGGCAGGTCGTCGTCCTGCAGGGGCTGACGCTCGACAACCGCCCGATGGGCCGCCTCGCCCGCACCATGCTCGGCGCTTACCACCCGCTCGAGGCGGAGTGCACGATCACGCTCGTCAACCGGCGCGCCGGGCCACCGGTCGCGAGCACGATGGCCGGCATCGCCGCGGACACGGCGGCGATGATCCGCGCCACGTTCGACGGACCCGTCGACCTCGTCGGGACGTCCACCGGCGGCTCGATCGCGCTCCAGGTGGCGATCGACCACCCCGACGTCGTGCGGCGGCTCGTCGTCCACTCCGCGGCGTACACGCTCGGCCCCGAAGGGCGGCGCCTGCAGCGTCTCGCCGCCGACCTCGCCCGCCGAGGGGACTGGCGCGGAGTCGGGCGCCTGATGGCCGGGTGGGTGCGTCCCGCCCGGGGCCCGGCTCGGGCCCTGTTCCCGCTCGTCGTCCCGCTCACCGCCCGGGTTCTGGCGTCCGGCCACCCGGCGGACCCGACGGACTTCGTGAGCGTCATCGAGGCCGAGGACGCCTTCGACTGCCGGGCCGGCCTGCAGCGGATCTCGGCGCCGACGCTCGTCATCGCCGGGGCGGAGGACCCCGGCTATGGCCCCGACCTGTTCCGCGAGACGGCGGCCGGGATCCCTGGCGCCCGGCTCATCCTGTACGAGGGGATGGGCCACCCGGCGAGGGGGCCGCGCTTCCGCGAAGACCTGGTCCGCTTCCTCGGCGGGACCGGCCCCCCCGCAGGCGCGGAGAGCGGCCGGCAGGACCATGGGGGATCGGAGACGAGCGGGGATTCGCGGCGATCGGCCCGAACGCAGTCGCCCCCGGAGCCGGCCAGCTCCTCGCCGGCCAGGGGAGCGATCGGCGCCCCGCTGGGAACGCTGGCGATCACGTCGATCACCAACTTCGTCCTGGCTGGCGAGCTCTTCTTCCTGGCCGGCCTGATGGTGAGGACTCCGAAGGCCCGCTTCTCGGCCGCCTGGTTCTGGGCCGGGGCCATGTTCGCGCTGGCGTGCAGCGCCCTGATCGGTGGCATCGACCATGGCTTCGTCGAGCCGGCCGGCATGCCGCGGTACCTCGTCCAGCGACCCAACTGGATCGTCGTCGGGGTGGCGACGTTCTGCATGCTGCTCGCCACCGCCCGGCAGTTCCTGGCACCGCGCTGGCAGCAGCCTGTGCTCGTCCTGGCGGCGGTCCAGCTGGCCGCGTATGCCCTCGGAGTCCTGCTCGTCGACGACTTCCGCCTCGTCATCGTCAACTACGTCCCGGTGATGCTCTTCCTGCTGCTGATGAGCGTCCTCGGGCTGCGGAACGGCACCGGCTCATGGCAGATGGTGGCGGGCATCCTCGTGCTGCTGACCGCCTCGGCCGTCCAGGCGCTCGACGTCGACGTGCTCACGCCGCTTGATCAGAACGGCCTCTACCACCTGATCTCCATGGTTGGCGTGCTGTTCATGTACTGGGGCGGGCAGCGTCTGAAGGTGACCTGAGGGGCGAGGAC
>JAGDMV010000122.1 GCA_017860675.1 Chloroflexota bacterium | reverse complement strand
GAGGTGTTCACCAAGGAGCTCCCGATGGAGTACGCGATCGAGTTCAATCGCCTGGTCAAGCTCGAGATGGAGGGCTCGCTCGGATGACCGGCACAGCGGCGGGATCCTCCGAGGCACCCGCGCCGAGCGGCTCCCGGCCGGCGCGACGGGGCCCGGCCGATCTCCCCTTCGACTTCGCCGATGGCGCCCTCGTTGAGCGACTGGCTGCCGAGCGGGCCGAGCCGGGCTGGCTGGTCGACGACCGGCGAGCCGCCATGGATCGCTTTGCCGCGCTGCCGGTGGAGGCCAATCGCCTTTACACGACCTACGTCGACCTGCGCTCGGCCGACCTCTTCAGCGCCCAGCCGCACGTCCGGACGGCGACGGCGGCCGCGCTCCCGGGCAATCTGCCCGATGGCGCGGCGGGCGTGCTCGAGCTGCGCGAGGACGGCGTCGTGGCCGCGACGCTTGCAGCGGCCCTGGTAGAGCAGGGCGTGACGCTCGAGACGCTGGGGGCGGCCGTCGAACGGGACGCAGCCGGGATCCGGGCAGCTCTCGCCGAGACCTCGCTCCCGGCAGACGACAAGCTCGCCTGGCTGTCGCGCGGCGCCTGGAGCCAGGGCATCCACCTCCACGTGCCGGCGGGCGTCCGAGTGCAGCAGCCGATCATCTTCCGCTGGGGAGCCGGCGTCCCCGGGCGCGCGCTCCTCGGCCGCACCCTGGTCCGCCTGGACGACGGCGCCGAGGCCTCGGTGGTGGAGGAGCTCGTGGCCGCCGGCCCGGACATCGCCTGTGCCGAGGGCGAGCCGGTTCCGCAGGCCCTCTTCGGCGCGACGACCGAGATCGTCCTCGGGCGGTCGGCCCTTCTCCGCCTCGCCTCGATCCAGGACCTGCCCGCCGGGACCGTGGCGTTCCAGCAGCGGACGGCCCGGGTTGGCGAGGCCGCCTCGCTCCGGCTCGCGATGGCCCAGCTCGGCTCGCGCCTGGTCCGCTCGCGGATCGACAACCGGCTCGAGGGCGACGGCGGCTCGGTCGAGCAGGTGGAGATCGTCTTCGGTGGCCAGGACCAGCTCTTCGACCTCACGTCCTACACCCGCCACCTGGGGCGCGACACGACCGGGAACCTGCTGTCCAAGGCGGTCCTGGCCGGTGGCGCCCGGGCCTACATGAAGGGCCTCATCTCGATCGAGCGGAGCGCCCGCGGCACGGACAGCTTCCTCGGCGAGTTCGGGATGCTCCTCGATCGCCGGAGCAGGTCGGTGACGATCCCGAGCCTCGAGATCGACCAGCCGGACTGCCGCCGCGCCGGCCACAGCTCGTCGGTCGGGCCGATCGACCCGGCCCAGGTCTTCTACCTCATGAGCCGGGGCATCAGCGAGGACGACGCCCACCGCTTCATCACCCTCGGCTTCCTCGAGCCCGTCGTCGCCCGGGTGCCCCTCGAGGAGGAGCGCGACCGGCTGTGGGCGATGCTGGAGGACAAGTGGACGGCATCGCGCGGGGGTGCCGCCGCCGCGTGAACGCCTCCACGACCCGCCGGATCGACGCCGGGCCCCTCACCGACCTGCCCGAGGGCACGATGCAGATGCTCTGGGTCGACGGCACCGAGCCGGTTCTCGTGCTGAACGTGGACGGGGTGGTCCGGGCCGTCCAGGGGATCTGCTCGCACGAGTACTTCGAGCTCGACAAGGGCTTCCTGACCGATGGCTCGCTCACCTGCGCCCTGCACCTGTCGCGCTTCGACCTCGAATCGGGCGAGCCGCTCGACCCGCCTGCCGACGAGCCCCTGGCCGTCTACCCGGTGGCAATCGAGGACGGCCGGATCGTCTTCGACTATCCGGGTTAGGGCTCCTGCCGCTGCGGTTGGGGCTGGCGGTCACTCGTTGGGGCGGAACGCGCGGGCTTCCACGGGGGGTGGGGGAGTGTAGACGGCGCGGCCGTCGTAGATGCTGGCCGGCTCGTGCGACCCGTCGAGGTCGAGGTACGGGCAGCCGCCTGCCTCACGGCGCAGCGCCAGTGTCGCGTCGCCGGGGCTGATCCAGGCCAGCTTGCCGCGCTCGATCCAGGACCGCAGGTCGAAGTCCCACTCCGGCGACCAGTCGAGGGCCGCGTTCCAGCCGAGGCTCCCGTCGGGCCGGCGGACCGGGTAGTCGGCCGCCCCCCAGGCGTTGATCCGCTTGACGCCGCCGGGCATCGGGTCGGCGAAGTAGGCCAGGGCGTAGCCCGTGTGCGGCCCGACCGGCAATGACGACACGACGGCCACGACCTCCGGGCGGTCGAGCATGCGCGGCACGACGAAGGGCACGGCCGGTCCCGGCCGGCAGACGAACGGTGCGCGAGCGACGGGCTCGCCGAGTCGGACGGCGCCCGCCAGCGCGAAGAACGTGCGCGGCAGGTGCTCGAGCGGCCGCCAGGGGCGATCGTAGTCCCACCACGGCCCGTCGAGATCGAAATGATCGATCGAGTGGGACAGCACCTCGCCGGTCAGCGGGCAGCGCGACAGCGGCACGACGGGCAGCCGGTCGACGTAGACCCGCCCGAGGGCCACGATCCGGTCGGTGTCGCCGGCGCGGAGGGCGGCGTGGTAGTCGGCGACGAGAGCGTCGCGGCCCCGGCGGTCGAAGGCGGGCTGTGGGCTCATGGCACAAGCCATCGTCCGAGCATGGTGTAGGCGACGGCGGCGAGCGGGCGTGGATCACGTACGTCGGCGAGGGCCCCCGCCATCCGCTCGATCGCCCCGTCGCGTCCCGGCAGGCCGAGCTCGGCGGCGGTCTCGAAGACGAGCGCGTCCTCGAAGGCGTCGCCGCCAGGCAGCGCATCCAGCCACTGCCCGATGACCTGCCTCGCCCGGCCGTCGAGGAGCCAGGCCCGGCCGCGGAGGAGCCGGAGGAACAGCCGGGGGCTCTGCTCCAGGTCCTGGCGCGTGATGGTCGTCTCCAGCAGGGGCCGTCGCGACTCGCTCCGGAGGGCGCCGTACGAGGGAATCCGGGTGCGGCCCGATGCGGCGAGCCGCCGCCACGAGGCGCTCCCCGTCGGGAGCCCGAAGACCATCTCAGTCTCGAGCCGCAGGGCCTGGCCCGCTGCCTCGTCACGTCGTATGGCAGAGGCAGAGGCGAGGTGGCGAAGCGCGGTCTCCCATGCCGCAGCCCACCACGGATCCGTGCCGATCAACCGGGGCGGCATCCAGGTCCGCGCCACGTGGACCAGCTCGGTCCTGCTCCAGGCTGCGAGCGCCTCGACATGCTCCCTGACGTCGCTGGGCGCGCTGGCGGGGCCGTGCGCTCCTTCCGCCAGCGCATCTCCGCGGAGTGCGCGTGCCACGAGCTCGACGGCCCGGGGGGCGCCGGCGGCGGCAGCCAGGAGAGACCAGGGACCTTCCTCCCGGGCGCGCATGGCGTCGACGAGGCGGGCAGTGGTCATACCCGGTCGCTCCTCGATCCGTGGCACCGGCGGCCGCCCATCAGTACCGCACCCGTGCCTGGATCCACGGCTTGCCCTGGGCGACGCCGCTGCTCCAGTCGGTGATCGTGCCGCCCAGCGCGTCGACGGCGTTGGTGAGCGTCCGGCCGAGCACGGTCTCGGCAGGATGGGTTCCACCGGCCAGCTGGCTGCTCGTGGGCTGTGTCTCCATGATGCTGGAGATTCGGATGACCTCGGGCCGTGCTGTGCCGGCGGCCTGCAGGGTCTCGGCGATCATCCGGCCGCCGCTCCCGGCCGGCTGGGCTCCGCGGAAGACGTCGGTCACCTCCACGCCCCCGATTGCCTCGTTGCGCTTGAACCGCACGATGGCCCGCCTGTCGCCCCGCCACGTGCCGCGGACACCGTACTCGGTCTCCTGGATGTCCGGTCCGCGGGCTGTCGCGCCGGCCTCCGCGGGAGCGGCACCGGGCGGGACGGTGGGCCGCTCGTCTGCCGGGACCTCGGCCGTCGCGCCCTCGGGAGCGGCGGGTGGCTCCCGGGTCGCGGCTGGAAGCTCGCGCGTGGGGCGCTCGGTTGTCGGGACCTCGGCACCACCCTCGGCGACCGGCGCTGCGCCCTCCGGGGCCGCCACCTCACCGCCTTCGGGCGCCCGGCGAAGGTGGTCCGGGGCGTCTCCCCGGGAGCGAAGCGGATGAGGGGCTCCCCGCCGGCCATGTGGCGGCCGACGATGCTGTTGTAGATGTTCCAGTCGGCCGGTGTCGCCGGTACCCAGCGCATGTGGGCGCCATGCTGGACGCCCATCCCGGCGGCCCGCATCTCGTTGATGATCCGGTTGTAGACGTCGTCCGGGACCGGGGAGCCGTCGGCATAGCGGAGGTCGAACACGTCGTGGTCGCCCGTGAACGGCTGCCGGACCTCCTCGGCGGGCGGGCCGGAAACCTGCTGGACGACGCCGTTCTCGTCGACCTCGATGCGGGGGCCACCTGGGTGCTCACCGGGCGGCAGGCCCAGCTCGGCCATCCGCTCGCCGTACGCCTGCCACTCGTTGTAGCGCTCGACAAAGCGGGCATCGACGTCGGGCAGGATGCGCTGCCACTCGGCCTCGCTCATGTGCGCGGGACGGCGCGGCATCTCGGGCTCGAAGAAGCCGACCGTCCCCACGTCCTGTCCCCGGGCGCCGATGTACGTGTCGAGCTCGTTGATCGACTTGGCATGGATCTCGGATGGCTTGGGGGCTGCCCCCTCGCGCAGCAGCCGCGGGGCTTCCGGGTTGGTTGGCCGGACCTCGACGACGACACCCTCGCGATCGCAGATCGCCTGGAACCGCTGCTGGTTCTCGACCGGCATCCCGAAGACGCCCTCGATGACGTCGGGCGAGAGCGGGCCCGAGACGTCGCTCGGCCGCGTCCGGCCGGCGGCCTCCTCTGGGGTCACCACCTCGCGGCCGCTGGCCGGCGGCTCGGCGGTCGCTTCGGCGGCGTGCCCGGGTGGCTCCCTGGTCGCCTCGGCCGCATGGGCTGACGGCTCCTCCGGGCGAGCCCGCGGCGCCTCGCCGATCGTCTCGGGGACGTTCTCGGGCACCCCGGGTTCTGGGCCGGTCCTGCTCTCCGGTGCCGGCCCTCCCTCCGGCGTGGCGCCCTCGGGGGCAGGCGCAGGCTCGGCTGGCGTCCCGCCCTCGGTGGTGGCGCCTGCCTCCGGCGGGGCGGTCTCAGGGGCCGCACCCGGCTCGGCGCGGGTCTCTGCGGGAGCGGCCCCGGCCTCGGGGGCCGGCGCTGCTTCGGGCGGCGCGGCTTCCGGCGCGGCCCCGACCTCTGGCCGCGGCGCGGCCTCCGGCGGCGCGGCTTCCGGCGCGGCCCCGACCTCTGGTGCAGGCGCAGCGCCTTCACGCCGCACGGCGGGCTCCGGGGCGCCGGGCGCCTCGGCAGGCGCGGGCCCAGCCTCCGGCGCCGGCGCCACGCCGCCTTCGGCCGGAGCCGCCGGCGCCACGCCGGCTTCGGCTGGAGCCGCCGGCGCCGGAGCCCCACCGCCTTCGGCCGAAGCGGCTGGCGCAGGTCCGGCCTCGGGGGCAGTCGGCGGAGGCGGGGCCGCCTCCACGGTCGGGCCGGCGGCGGCCGGGACCTCCGGCGCGGGAGCCTCGGCCGGTGCCGTCGGGCCGCCGACTCCCTCTGGCGCAGCACCGGCCCCCGACGTGACCGCCTCGGCGGCCGCCGCCGCGTCGGGCGACGGCGCAGGCGGCGCCGGGGCCTCGGGCGCCGGTGCGGCCCGGCTCGAGCGCGCTTCCGCGCGGGCGGCCGCGGCGGTGCGCTCGGCCGCCGTCACGTTGAGGGCGGTTCCCCTGTCGATGGACATTGCCCGGGCGCGGTTCGTCAGTCCCTCCATGGCGCGGGCCCCGGGGCCGTAGGTCGTGGCCACGCCGACTGCCACGTTGAGGAGCAGGCCCTTGTCCCACGGGTCGCCGTTGATCGCGTTCTGCACAACGCCGGTGACGACCCCGACGGTGACGCTGGTCACACGGTTGACGGCGACCTCGGTCGCCACCGAGATCGCGCCGCGGGTGACGGCCGAGCCCAGCGCCCCGGAGACGCCGCCGCCGATGGCGCCGCCGAGCGCGCCCAGGGCCGCGCCGATGAGCATGTCGCGCCCCAGCCGGCCCCAGTCGGTTGGCCGGCCGGCGATTGCGTCCTCGGTCAGCGTCGAGGCGGCGACGCCCAGTGCCCCGGCCAGTGCCCCGGCGAGGATGAGCGCCCCGATGCCCGTCCCGATCAGGAGGATGACCAGGATCGTCACCAGCAGGCCGACGATCAGGCCCGCCACGAAGCCCCAGTTGATGCTCTCGCCGATGTCGTAGAGCTGGCGCATGAACCAGCCCGACGTCGCCCGGTTCTCGGCCCTGGTCATGCCCTCATCGAGCCGCCCCGGCAGCGAGCCCAGCGGCTCGCGTGCGCGGACCGCCTGCTCGCTGACGCGCTCGGCCAGGTTCGCCCGCAGCTCGCTGATGGCGTTCACGAAGCGCTCGTCGACCTGGTTCACGGCCGAGTCGAGGGCTCGCTGACCGCCGCTGACTACCGCGTCGCCGGAGGCGACCGCCTCGTTGACCATGTCGAGCAGCTGGGTGATGAGCTGTTCCTGGGCCTGGCCGATCTGGTCCTCGCCCTGCCCGGCGGTCGAGGCCGCAGCGGCCGCTCCCTGCTCGGCGGCACGCGAGATCTCCTCGCGCGCGGACTCCGCCGCGATTGCGAACGAGGAGACAACCTCGGCCATGCCCGCCCGCGCCTGCCGCTCGGTGGTGGCGAAGCCGCCCGCCACGTGGCCCCGGAGCTGGCCGGCCATGCGCTGCGCGGCGGCTCGCCTGATCCGCCGGTTGCCCGACGACTGGATGATCGTCGCCACGAGGTCGGCGCCCGCCTGGGCCGCTGCCTCGTACTGGACGCGCACCGAGGTCGAGGCGGCGGCCCCCGCCTCGACCAGGCCTCGGCGGCCTGCCCGCGCCTGCGAACGGATCGCCCGCTGCACGTCGGCCTCGAGCGACGCCAGCGAGGCGGTCAGCACCTGGCCGAGCTGGTCGACCGAGTTGAGACCGGAGTCGACGCCCTGGCAGACGACCTCGCCGGCCTGATCGTGGACGGCGGTCAGCTGTTCCTGGACAGGTCCCATCTGGGCGCCAAGCCGCCCCGCGATGTCGTCAGCCTGGCGAACGAACTCCATGCAGACCTCCGGTCCGACCCCACGGAGCTCGTGCACGGTGTCCGCCACCGACCTGATGATCTCCCTCGCTGTGTCCCCGGCGATCCGCCGGGCTGCTTCGCGCTGGGCCCGGGTGCTCTGGGGGGTGGCGCCCCTCGCCCGCGCCGCGCGGTTGTTGCCCATGTTCCGGGCCCGATCGGCCATGTCCTCGAGCCGCGTCCTCGCGTTTCGACCGGCCTCGTTGGCGGTATCGATTGCCTCGCGGCCCCGTCTGCGACCCGCAGTCCGGACGCGATCCTCCGCGTCGGTCGTGGCGTCCGCGGCAGCCTGCTGCTGCTGCGACAGGCCGGCATCGAGCTGTTCCTGGCCCGCATCGCCCGCAGCCTGGATCTCCTCGGCGGCCGTCGCCACGGCTCGCTGCACGCGCCGCCGGGCGCCGACGAAGGCGCCGCCGACCCTCCGGCGCTCGCCGGCCGCGAGCGTGTCGATCTCGCCCGCGGACCGGGCGACGGCAGCCTCGATCAGGGCGAGACCGTCGGCGGTTGCGGCAGCCAGGGCAGCGATCCCGGACGAGCCGGCTTCGGTGACCGCCTCCCCGATCAAGGCGGCATTGGGGTCCGCCAGCGACGGAGTCGACGGCAGCGAGGGCGGTGTCAGGGTGGCCGCTGCGGCGCCACCGGGCAGGCCGCCGACGCCGATCCCCTGGCCACCGGCGGGTTCCGCCTCGGGCTCGACCTCGGCTGCTGGCGGAGGTGTCCGGCCCCGGGCCCGTGCCGCCTGGCGAGGGGCAACTGGGGCGGCTGGTCCGCCGGCCTCCGCCACCGACGGCCCGGAGGGAGCCTCGGGCACCGGCGCGCGATCGGTTGCCCGTTCGGCAGCGTCGACGACGGCAACGTCGGCGCGCGAGACAGCCGCGGTGTCGGCCATGTCGCCGGCCTCGGCGGCGACTTCAGCTGGGCCGGCAGTCTGCCCGCCTCCGCCTCTCGGCTCGCCTCCGGCAGTCGGCCCGACATCGGCTTCGGTGACGGCCTCCGTCGCCCCGGCTCTCGGCTCGCTGGCCTCTTCCGGCGCGACGATGGCCTCGGCGGCATCGACCTGACCGCCGCGGGGGCCCCCACGCTGCCGCTCGTCGGTGCGCAGCAGCTGCAGGACCGCATCGTTTCCGGCCACCCGCTGCAGGCCGAGCACGCGTTGGGGCGTCAGCACGGACGTGGCCCATGTCGGCGCGGGCACGGGTCGGGGCGTGGCAGGGGCGCCGCGGCCATCCCAGGGTGCAGCCCGGCCGTCCGGCGCGACCGCTCGGGCGGCCAGCAGCCGGGCGGCGTCGAGGTCCAGCGCTGCTTCGGCAGCCGCCGGCGCAGCGTCCCGCTCCGGCCCGGCCTGGCCGGATCGCGACTCGGTCCATTCCCTGGTCGCGGCAGGATCGGACATCCAGACCTTCGGTGCAGCTCGAAACGGGAGCCGACGCTCGCCGGCTCACAGGCTGCCACGGTCGCGCCGTCCTGCCGCCGGCCGCAAGGACAGACCTGCGCGCAGAGGCGCCTGCCCGATCGTGCAGCCGAGGCTGCCCGAAAGGTGCCCCGATCCAGATCGCCTGGCCGGTGTCGAGGCCGCTAGCCTGCGGTCGCGGCCCCCGCAGCGACCCCTGTTTCCGCCGCGTCCTTGTTCCCGCGCGACGGCAGCGGCAGCGGCATCGCCGAGCCGTCCTTGCCGAAGCGCAGCCCCAGCTCCCGCTCCGCCCAGCGACGGATCTGGCGGTAGACGGCCTCGGCGCCGACCACCTCCTCGTCGAGCTCCCACTCCGCCGGGTGGAGGAGGAGCCCCTGGGTCTGCGGCCCGCCGAGGCCGCCGTGGGAGCCGATCAGCTCCTCGAAGGCGGCCGCCTCCTCGAACACCGGGTCGTAAAGGCTGATGATCGAGAGGTCCGGGACGTGGTCCATGCCGTCGAGGCGGAGGATCGCCTCGCGCGAGCGACCGCCGTACTGGGCGACGGGATCGACTCCCTCGACCCGTCCCTCGGCCAGGTAGTTGATGCCGGCGTGGCCGATGACCAGCGAGCCGTGCGCCTCCGACGAGACCAGGATCGCCCCGATGCCGGGGTGCCCGGCGAGGGCGTCGAGCAGGCCGGGGTAGGTGACGGCCAGCTGCTCGAGGGTCACCCGCCCGGGCATCTGCGGGAAGTAGACGAGGCCGAGGTTGCCCGAGGCGATGGCGATGAGGTCGGGCCGCTCGGTGGGGGTCTCCGCGGCCCGGCTCGCCTGGCCGGCCTCCACCTCGCCGGCGGGTCCCAGCTCGACGACCCCGTCGGACGTCTGCGAGCGCAGCGCCGTGCGGGCCAGGCCGCCGCTGATCCCCTTGACCCGGGTCAGCTCCGACAGGAAGGCGTTGGTGTTGCCCCACTCCTCGACCCGCGCCGTCGCCTGCTCGAGCTGCGCCTCGCCGCCCATCAGCTCGCGGATCACGTCGCCAAGGGTCTTCCCGTAGCGCTGCAGGAAGGTCGCCCCGAGGGTCTGGCCGTGGTCGGAGACGACGACGAAGCGGTACGGCCGGGGCGCGGTCGCGGCCGCCTTCTCGATGGTGGCGATCGCCCGCCGCCTTCTCGATCGTGGCGATCGCCCGGTCGACCCCGTCGAGGGCGTCGAACGTCTCGGGCCGCTCGGGGCCGCTGTGGTGGGCGATCTCGTCGTAGTCGGTGAAGTCGACGTAGATGACCGGGGTGCCCCGGTACATCTCCTCGATGACGAGCGCCGTCGAGAGGTCGCGCAGGGCGACGTTGGTCGCCGCCCGGGCGACCGGGTAGGGCATGCCCCGGTGCATCAGCGGCTCGATCCCGGCCCGCCGCTGGCGCCGCGCCTGGACGTACTCCTTGCCGATCTCGGCCCCGAAGCGGACGGCCGTGGCGAGGTAGTTGTAGGGGCTGGCGAAGAAGGACATGAAGGTCCGGCTCTGGCCGAGGCCCTGGCTCTTGTCCTTGATCGTGGCCATCGTGATGTAGGAGCGGGCGGCGTCGCCGGA
>JAGDMV010000121.1 GCA_017860675.1 Chloroflexota bacterium | reverse complement strand
GGCCAGAAGTCGGAGCCGAACGACGGATCCATCATCACGTCGAGCCGCCAGCCGGCGGCGCCCGCTCGGAGCCACTCGCGCGCGACCGCATCGTCGGCCTCGTAGACGAGGTCGCGGACGCCCGCCGTGTCCTTGCGCAGCACGGGCAGGCTGGCATAGCCGGACCACGCCTCATAGCCCATGGTGTTCGGGCCGTCGGGCCCGGCGCACGGGCCGCCGGCCTGGGGCATGAACGTGAACCAGCCGCGGTAGGGCGAGTCGACCGACTCGCAGGCGCCGGGCTCGCCGCCGAAATGACCATCGCGGTCGAACCACGGCGAGTCGGCCGAGACGTGGTTGAACACCCCGTCGAGCACGATCCGGATGCCCATCGCCGATGCCGCCGCCACCAGCGATCGCCAGTCCGCCTCGGTCCCGAAGCGCGGGTCGATCGCCCGGTAGTCGCGGGTGTCGTAGGCGTGGTTGGAGGCGGCGGAGAACACGGGGTTGAGGTAGAGCGCCTCCACCCCCAGCTCGGCCAGACGGTCGAGCTGGCCCTCCAGCCCGGGGAGGTCGCCGCCGAACCAGTCGCGCCCGCGCGCCGGCGTCTCCGGCAGGTCGGCCAGCCAGTCGCGCGACTCGTCCCGATCGGCCGCGTCCGGGGGCCAGCCGTAGCGGGCGTCAGGGGGGTCGGCGAAGGCGGTCTCCGCCAGGTCGTTGGTCGTGTCGCCGTTTGCCAGCCTGTCCGGGAAGACCTGGTAGACGATCGCCCCGGCCAGCCACGGGAGCGGCTCGAAGCCGGGCACGTGCACGGTCACCGTCCAGCCGGCGTCGACGGCCGTGCGGCTGACGGCGCCCCGCCCCCCGTCGAGCGCCGCGTCGTCCGCGTAGTAGCGACGCACCGGGCCGTCCTCGACGACGAAGCGGTAGGTGAGCGTGGTGGGGTCGGGCGGAGTGACGATCGCGACCCACCAGTCGCAGGCAGCGCGAGCCTCGACGACAGGGTCACCGCAGGCGATCCCGGCCGCTTCGAGGGTCATCGGGACCAGGGTCTCGCGGCGCGCCACGGCGTCGTAGAGGCGCAGCGTGACCGCGGTTGCGTCGCCTGCGAACGCCCTGAAGCGGAGGCGCACGGCGGAGCCTGCCGGGACCGCGCCGGCCGGGGCCCGGAACGTCGCGTCGCGGCTGTCGTGGCCGAAGCCAAAGGGGTCCAGCCGCTCGTCGGCCCCGGGCTGCCCGTCGCCGGCCCAGGCGGTCGCGGTCCTGGGCGGACCGTCGAAAGCGACCGTCGCGACCGGATCGGTGGCGGTTGCCTCGATTTCCAGCGGCTCCAGCGCCGGCCCGGTCGCGCCCTCCCCTTCCCCGGCAAAGGCCAGCGAAACCCGGTGCGTGCCGGGCTGGACGCGCCGGGCGACGGTCGCCACGCCGTCGCCGTCGGGATCCGTCAACAGGTTCGCCAGGCAGGGCTCGACCGCGGGCACGACGGTCGCGGGCGGACAGGCGAAGGCCGTGTCGTCGCCGGCGCTCACGGCGAAGGCCAGCGGGTCGGTGACCGAGTCGGCCACGCTCCGGGTCTCCTCGTCGAAGACGAAGGTCACCTCGCGCTCCGAGGCGAGCTGGAGGACGCGGTCGGGGCCGTCGGTGCGCGAGCCCTGCCCGAAGGACAGGCCGGTGTCGCCGTCGAGCGCGGCCCGCCAGCGCCAGGTCCCGGCGGGCACGGCCAGCCGCGTCGCCCAGACGCCGTTCTCGAGCGGGACGAGTGCGGTCGCCGGGCAGCGCGCGTCCCACGCCTCGCACGTCCCGTTGGAGACGTCGGGCAGGAGGGTCCCGACGAGGGTGACGCTGACCGGGATGGGCAGCGGGGCCGGCTCCGGAGTGGGCGGTCCGACCGGGCCGTCGGCGGCGAGCGGACCGGGAGCGGCCAGCACGCCGAGGAGGGCGAGGCCAGCCAGGAGAACGGCTGCGCTCGCAGCGGCGTGCCTGCGGCCGGGCTGCCCGGGCGGTCCGGGAGGCAGCGGGGCCACCGGGTCCTCGAGTCCGGGGCGACGTCGGTCGCGTCGGCCGGCAGCGGAGGGCGCTGCGAGAGCTGGCATGGGCCGCATTGTCGCCCAGCTCCGGACTCCGGGCGAGGCGGCAGCGCCCGTGGTGGGCGGGCGTCCTATCGTGCGCTCGTGCCGGCGGCAGAGACCGGGTGCGGCGTCAGCGTCCGGTGTCGCTGCGGCGCCACCAGGTGGACAAGTGCCGCGTCAGCGCCACCAGGTGGAGAGACGGGCGAGCCTCGCCGCCCGGCTACACCTCCTTGAACTCGCCCTCGACCGTCTCGTCCTCGGCGCCGCGACCCTCGGATGCCTCCCCGTCGCCCGAGCCGGTGCCGTCACCGCCCGCTTCCCCGCCGGCCGCCGCGCCGGCCGCCGCGTAGGCCGCCGCCCCGACCCGCTGCAGGATCTCGGCCAGCTCGGTCGCCCTGGCCCGGACCACGTCGATCGGCTCGGTCTTGAGCGCGTTGCGGACCTCGGCGACCTTTGCCTCCACCGCGGCCTTGTCCTCGGACGAGACCTTGTCGCCCAGGTCCTTGAGCGTGCGCTCGGCCTGGAAGCTGAGCGCCTCGGCCTGGTTGCGAGTCTCGACCTCCTCGCGCCGCTTGCGGTCCTCCTCGGCGTGCGAGGTCGCCTCCTTCACCATCCGGTCGACCTCGCTCTTGTCGAGCATCGAGCTGGCGGTGATGCGGACCTGCTGCTCGCGGCTGGTGGCGCGGTCCTTGGCCTTGACGTCGAGGATGCCGTTCGCGTCGATGTCGAAGGTCACCTCGATCTGGGGGATGCCGCGGGGAGCCGGCGGGATGCCGTCGAGGATGAACCGGCCGAGCGTCTTGTTGTCGGTGGCGAAGTCGCGCTCGCCCTGGAGGACGTGGATCTCGACCTGCGGCTGGTTGTCCGACGCCGTCGAGAACACCTGGCTCTTGCTGGTCGGGATCGTCGTGTTCCGATCGATGAGGCGCGTCATCACCCCACCCAGGGTCTCGATCCCGAGCGACAGCGGGGTGACGTCGAGGAGGAGGACGTCCTTGACCTCGCCGGCCAGGACGCCGGCCTGGATGGCCGCCCCGACCGCCACTACCTCGTCGGGGTTGACGCCCTTGTGCGGCTCCTTGCCGTCGAACATCTCCTTGACCGCCTCGACGACGGCCGGCATGCGGGTCATCCCGCCCACCAGGATCACCTCGTCGATGTCCGAGGTGGACAGGCCGGCATCGCGGAGGGCAGCCGCCACCGGCCCCCTGGTCATGCCGATCAGGTCGGCGACCAGGTCCTCGAGCTTGGCCCGCGACAGGTTCATCACCAGGTGCTTCGGACCGGACGCGTCGGCGGTGATGTAGGGCAGGTTGATCTCGGTCTGGGTCGTGGACGAGAGCTCGATCTTGGCCTTCTCGGCCGCCTCCTTGAGACGCTGCATCGCCTGCGGATCGGCCCGCAGGTCGATCCCCTGGTCCTTCTTGAACTCGGCCAGGATCCAGGCCATGACCCGGTCGTCGAAGTCGTCGCCGCCGAGGTGGGTGTCGCCGTTGGTCGACTTCACCTCGAAGACGCCGTCGCCGAGCTCGAGGATCGAGATGTCGAACGTCCCGCCGCCCAGGTCGTAGACGGCGATCTTCTCGTCCTTCTTCTTGTCCAGGCCGTAGGCGAGGGAGCTGGCGGTGGGCTCGTTGATGATCCGCTTGACGTCGAGGCCCGCGATCCGGCCGGCGTCCTTGGTCGCCTGCCGCTGGGTGTCGTCGAAGTAGGCCGGGGTGGTGATGACCGCATCGGTCACCTTCTCGCCCAGGTAGGCCTCGGCGTCGGCCTTGAGCTTCTGCAGGATCATCGCGCTGATCTCGGGCGGGGTGTAGCTCTTGCCGTCGGCCAGCGACACCCGGATGCCGTCGCTGCGCGGGTCCTTCTCGACCGTGTAGGGAACGTGCTCGCGGCTGCGCTGCACCTCCGGGTCGTCCCAGCGGCGGCCCATGAAGCGCTTGATCGAGTAGACGGTGTTGGCCGGGTTGGTGACCGCCTGGCGCTTGGCCAGCTGGCCGACGAGACGCTCGCCGGTCTTGGTGAAGGCCACTACCGACGGCACCGTCCGGCCGCCCTCGGCCGAGGCAATGACGGTGGGCTCGCCGCCCTCCATGACGGCCACGACCGAGTTCGTCGTACCGAGGTCGATGCCGATGATCTTGCCCATGCCTGTGTGCTCCTTCGCGGGTTCGGTGTCTGTGTCTCAGTTGGTGTCGGCGGCCGCGGGCGAGCCGTCGCTGACCGCGACGAGCGCCGGCCGCAGGACCCGGTCGCGCAGCCGGTAGCCGCGCCGAATCTCGGCCACGACCTCGCCCTCCGGGCGGCCGCTGCCGGGCGCGTGGGCGATCGCCTCGTGCTCGCGGGGATCGAACGGGCGGCCGAGGGCCTCGATCGGGCTCACGCCCTCGCTCTCGAGCAGGAGCCGGAGCTTGCGGTCGATCGCCACCACGCCGTCGATCCAGGGCTGGTCACGCAGCTCGGACGGCAGCGCCTCGACGGCCCGGTCGAAGTCGTCGGCCAGGGCGATCACCTTGCCCAGCAGCGCCTCGGAGGCGAGTCCCAGCGTCGCCTCGCGGTCGGCCTCGGTCCGGCGCTTGAGGTTGGCGTAGTCGGCCGCGGCGCGCTGGGCCAGGGCGAGGTTCTCGTCGGCCAGGGCGTTCGCCTGGTCCACGCTTGCCTTGAGCTGCTCGATCTCCGCCAGCAGGGCGGTCGGCGATACGTCGAGGGCATCGATGCGCTCCTCGGCGCGGGTCTTGCGGGTGGTCATGGGCGGTGGCTCTCCTGCCTCACGCGTAGAGGTGATCGACGAGCTCGTTCATCAGGCCGGACACGAAGCGGACCGTGCCGATGGCGAGTGGGTAGTGCATGCGGGTGGGCCCCAGCACGCCGACGACGCCCATCGCCCGGTCGGGCTGGCCGTAGGGCGCGAGGACGAGGGATACGTCGGACATCTCGGCCGCCCGGTTCTCGCGGCCGATGAAGACCTGGACGCCGGGCGAGCGGGTGACGGTGCCGAACAGCTCGCCGAGGTAGGTCCGGTCCTCGAGCGCGGCGAAGACCCCGCGGAGCTTCTCCGACTGGGCGAACTCCGGGGCGGCCATGACGTTCAGCAGGCCGTCACTGAAGAGCTGCTCAACCGCCGCGGCGTCGAAGTCGCGCAGGATCCGGGCCAGGCGCTCGCCGACGCGCCGCACCAGGGCGAAGATGGGGTCGTCGAGCGGCGCGTCCGAGAACCAGCGCATCCGCTCCTCGACGCCGGCCGCGGTCAGCCCGGCGCAGGACTCGTTCAGCCTGCGGCCGGCGGCCGCCAGCGTCCGGTCGTCGGTGCGCCCGTCGAGCGCGATCAGGGCCTGCTTGATCGAGCCTTCGTTCAGGACGACAACGAGGCTGGCCATGCGTTCACCGATCGCGACCAGCTCCAGCCGGCGGGCGCGGGCCGAGCGCGGCTTGGCCGGGGTTGCCAGCCCCGCGGCCCGGGTGGTGGCGGCGAGCGTCGTGGCCGCCAGCCGGAACCACTGGTCGGTGGCGAACTCGACCTGGCCGAACTGGTGCCGGATCATGAGCTGCTCGATCTGGGGCAGCGCGGAAACCCCGGCCGCCCACTCGACGTAGAAACGGTAGCCGGCGTCGGTCGGCACTCGCCCGGCGGACGTGTGCGGGTGCGCGAGGAGCCCGGCCGACTCGAGATCGGCCAGGATGTTGCGCACGGTGGCACTGCTCACGCCGAGGTGGTAGCGCTCGACCAGCGAGGC